>JAFGJP010000304.1 GCA_016929035.1 Candidatus Auribacterota bacterium
GGAAAAGATGAAAAAGACCCTGTGCCTGAAAAAGACATCGGATACGACCTGGTCGAAATGGACATGAAACGCATCAGGGATGCCGGGTTCAACGCCATCAGGACATGGGGCCTTCTTGACGAAAAGATCGTCGAGCTGGCGGCTAAATACGATCTCTGGGTCGTTGGCGGCATCTGGACCGATCGGATTATCGATCTGAAAAACACTTCAAAAATCGAAATGGCAAAAGACCATGTCGCTCGTCAGGCAAAAAACTATTCCAGGTATCCCAATGTCGCCTTGCTTCTTATTTTGAACGAACCTGAGCCGGGAATTCTTCTGGACGTCGACGACGGTGAATTAAGATCATATTTTGATTCTCTCGTTGCAGCGGCTCATGAGAACTGTCCCGGAATACCTGTCTCCTTTTCAAACTGGCCGATAGCCGCATTTATTGATTCTTCTTCCTGGGACGTTATCAGCTATAATCTTTATTCCAACGCCTCTGACGATTTCAAAAAAGTCATCGACTTCTATGACTATCTCAACGGCCTCAAGCAGTTGAAGTCTCCGGAAAAACCTTTTTTTATCTCCGAATATGGTTTTTATTCCCCGGTGCCAACGCCTAATCCCCATGATATCTGGAAGTTCAGCTATGTCAGGAGCGAGGAGGAGCAGGCTGAAAAGCTTCTGGCAGACCTTGAGATCGTCAGCCAGACAGAGTCTTGCGGATTTACCATGATGCAGCTTCTGGACATCTGGTTTTTATCCTGTGATTTCGTGTCTCCGGATGTTTCTATTTCACCACGGGATCAGAATAAACATGTCCACGACCTTCTTTGTATTGAATGGGGCGGGCTTCTCAGCTGTGACGAAAAATATGAAGGCATTCCAAGAAAAGCCTATTATGCCGTGCAGAAAGCGAATCAGGCTATCCTGAGAGAACCAGACTTTAAAGAAATTTATGACAAAGAGATCCCCATCCGCCTGTACCTGGAAGATACGGTAAAAAAAGTGAAAGCCGTAATCGATGAAGATGCCGTCTTCACTATACCTCGCATATCGCCGTCGTGGGCTGAAGCAAAGATTCCTGTCGAATCCCTGACAAAGACGGATAAATCTGTTCAGCACCAGCTTGAGATCAGGCTTCTTGACGCAAAAAATAAAGCCATCAACACGTTGAAAAGATCATTCTGGACAGGCCAAAAGCCGGCTCTGCCGCTTATCACCATCCGGCATGAGGTCGATCAGATGGAATGGCCCACTTTTATCATCACGTTAGCGCATCCTGACGGCACTCCTGTATCACAGGCAAGGATTGATCTTGCTTTTTTGAACTGCATGACATGGGAAGACACCTGTCTCTCCGCTACAACAGACACAAGCGGACAAAGCGTTGTTGTCAGCCCGGACTACGGCCCGCTGGTCATGGGAGTCAGATACCTGTATGAAAAAAACGGTTACAGCAGGACCTGCTCCCAGCTGTATTATTATAAAAAATGATTTTTACGTGGAAGGCGTCTGGCCCATTATTGATATAAATGTTTCCACAACATCGGCATGGAACTGCGTACCGCTGTTTTTTTTCAGCTCCTCGACGGCTTTTTCCCTGTTCAGCGCCGGGCGATACGCGCGCGGGGACGTCATCGCGTCATAGGCGTCAGCCACTGAAACAATGGATGCAAGAATATTGATGCTTTCGCCGCTCAGCTTATCCGGATACCCATTCCCGTCAAAGCGCTCGTGATGGCTTCTGACGATAGTCAGCATTTCCTGGCTTATATGAACGGGCTTGAGAATATCTTCCCCTATAATGGGATGCTTCCTTATTATCTCCCACTCTTCTTCTGTCAGTTTCCCTTTTTTATTCAATATTTTCTCCTGTATCCCGAGCTTGCCTATGTCGTGCAAGAGCGCTATTTCTTTCAGCAATTCCACTTTCTCGTCGGGAACGCCCATTTTTAATGCGATCTTCTCAGCGTATTCAGCCACCTTTTCAGAATGCCCCTTTGTGTACGGGTCCCTTGCCTCCATCACCCGTATAAGTGACTGTACAATGTTATAGAAATATTTTAAAAGTCTTTTCCTGGCTTTGCTGAGGCTCATCGACATATCGTTAAAAGATTTCGCCAGCTCCACCAGCTCATCCGCGCCGCTGACCTCTACCAGGTGGTCCAGGTTCCCTCCGGCGACATGATGAGTCCCTTCCACCAGTTTCTTAATGGGGCTGGATATTCTTTTTGAAATCAGGAATCCCAGGATAAAAGAAAGCAAAATCCCCAGTCCAAGAACCAGTACAGCCCTCCTGTGGACCTGCTTCTGAAGACTAAAAACGTCATCTGCCATCATGTCCACGCCCAGAATAGCCACAGCTTTTTTATTCTTATCGCGTATAGGCGCATAACCGGAAAGGGTAACGCCCCATTCGTCTGTCTCCAGCTTTGTGTCAGCCGCAGGTCCTTCAAAAGCCTTGCACATTTCCACAAAGCGCGAAGCGTCGTATTCATCGCCGGGATAATTGGTCAGGCCCTGTGCTATTTCTTTCTCAGTGGGAACGTCCGGGTCGACGATAAAGCGGCAGACGCCTTTTTTCTCCGTAGGCGCCATTGTATAGATGAACTTGATCGGCGGATTGGCCTTTTTGATTTCTTCCAGCTTTCTGACTATAGCTTTATATTCAGGAGTATTCATGCCTTCTTTTCGGAGCGGTATTCTGGAAATGACATCCGCATCGATCATGAGAGCCGCTGTCTGGGCTATGACTTTCAGCTTGTTTCTTATGGCGTTGAACTGCGAATCGAGCGCATACTGGTAAATAAGAAAATTATTCAGCGCGCCTATGAAGAGAAGAGAGAGGATAAGGACAAGAGTGACTTTGGCCTGAAAGCTTTTGAGTAAAGGAATTTTTATCTTATTCATTTCAATGAAAGCAGCTAGCTTTATTATAAGATATTTTGGAAAGAAGAAAAGCGTAGAATTTGCTCCTGATATTCAGTAAAATGATGAGTCGTTTTGATCTAACAGGATACCTGCTTTATGAAAAAATGGCATCGCGCAAAAAACACTCATGGGGAGCCTCTTGACATACTTCCCAAGAAAGAAGACTATCTCCGCAGTCTTCTGGAAAAGGAGCAGGCTCCTTTTCTTCTTATCCTCGACTGCATACAGGACCCGCACAACCTCGGTGCCTGCCTTCGCACAGCCGACGCTACGGGCGTTCAGGCGATCATCGCTCCCAAGGATAAATCTGTTTCATTGACAGAGACCGTCCAGAGAGTGGCCTGCGGGGCAGCGCTTTTCATTCCCTTTGTCCGCGTGACCAATCTTGCCCGCACGATGAAATATCTGAAAGAGCAGGGTGTCCGGCTTGTCGGAACAGATGAAAAAGGGGCAAAAACGATCTATGAGACTGATCTCACCGGCCCGCTTGCCTTTGTCATGGGCTCAGAAGGCTACGGGCTGAGACAGCTGACAAAAGAGACCTGCGATGAGGTCACCCGCATTCCTATGCTCGGCTCTGTGAACTGCCTAAACGTTTCTGTCTCTGTGGGCGTCTGTCTTTACGAAGCCGTAAGGCAGAGGGAAAAGCAGTCATAAGTCGTGGGTAAATAAATTTGAAATTATAAAAAAAGATATTGGAGCCAACGATATTCCCAACGGCAATATCTGAATTCTTCTTATAAGCAGCTACGGCCAATGTGGCCAGCTCCGGGAGCAATGTGCCAGCTGCGACAATGGTGAGGCTGATAAAAGATTCGTTTATGCCTGAGACCTTCGCGATCTTTACAGCTCCATCCACAACCCATTTACTTCCGAGAACCCGCCCGATAAAACCAAGCAGAATAATGAGAAAAGAAAAAAGCAAGCTGTGCTTTTTTTCAGGGATACCCTCTTTCTTTCCGCCTATTTATTATTTTGCACTTTTTTTAATATCAACTACATAAGGAAACGCTATGAAAAAAATATTATTCGTAATTGCTCTGTTTGCAGCCGGCATCTTCATCTACTATCTTAATGGTGCTAACGCTGAACAGGATGTGCCTGTTATTCTTAACGGATTTATCATCGACAACATGTACGCTGACTCTCATATGGATGAGCTTGAC
>JAFGJP010000305.1 GCA_016929035.1 Candidatus Auribacterota bacterium
AATCCCCACTGAGGCCGTAAAAAGGAAAAGATCATCAGTAAAACAGCCAGCAGGATGAGAAAGACTTTCAGCTTTTGCTTTTTGGGATCCTGCTCCCGCGTGAGGTCAGGGATCAGATCCTCGCTGGCAAACCGCTGTAAGGCGGCGCGCCTTTTCCTGAATGACCAGATATAAAAGAGAACAAGCCCTATAAGAAGCCAGAACAAATATAATGCCTGAATGTTACCAAATCTCATTATTTCATCACTCTCGTAATGGTAAATAAACTCTTTTTGTTATATTACGTTATTTCTAACTTTTCACTTTTTATGGTAACCTACGTAAAATTGTGTTACTTAAAACCTCTTCCAGAAGAACAAGAGCTAGCGCTGCTGCTAAAAAAACTGTAAAGAGCTCTTTATATTCCAGATATCCCTTCTCTTCGACAGGCGTTTTCTCCATCTCATCGATCTCTTTGTAAATTTTCCGCAGCGACTTTGTATCAGTTGCACGAAAATACTTGCCATTTGTTTTCGATGCGATATCAGTGAGAATGTCTTCATCAATATCTATTTTCACTGACCGATAAATTTTATTGCCAAAAAAATCTCTTACCGGATAAGGTGCTAAACCCCTGGAACCAACGCCGATCGTGTAGACTTTGATACCCAAAGATCTTGCCGTTTCAGCTGATAGAGACGGAGAAATATCTCCCATATTATTGCGGCCGTCTGTCAACAGAATAACGATTTTGCTTTTTGCTTTTGTATCTTTCAGTCGATTGAGGCTCGATGCCAGACCGAGGCCAATGGCTGTCCCATCTTCGATCATTCCGGCTTTTATCCGTTCCAGGTTCTGAAGAAGCCAGCTGTAATCAAGGGTCAAAGGGCTGACCATATACGGGCGCGCGGCAAACGCTGTGAGACCTATCCGATCGTTCTTTCTGCCCTGAATGAATTTTTTGACAACATCCTTCACAGCTTCCAGGCGATTCACTCTTTTCCCTTTCAATGTAAAATCTTCGGCAAGCATACTTGTCGAGACATCCATGGCCAGCATTATATTAATGCCCTCTGTATGAATCTTTGTTTGCTCAAGGGGTGACACAGGTCTGGCTAAAGCCGCAGAGATGAGACAGAGAGTCAAAATCCTCAGCCAGTGCAGATTCCCGGCCAAAACAGCCTTCAGAGACGGACTGACCTGATAAAGGAGTTTTTCCGTGGAAAAGGTCACGGCTGACTTGACTTTTTTGTTCCTTAAGAAATAGCCCATGGCTAAAACAAAAGGAATCAGCAACAAAAATAATGAATTTTGAAAATGGAACATATTCACCTCTTTATCAGCTATCAACTGTCAGATTTAAGCACTCCTTTCACCGATCAAATTTTCATTTTCGCCTCAGCACTCCTTTAAATCTGTCGTCTGTGGTCTGATGTCTGTCTTCTGTTTTTCTTCCTTCGTCTGATCCACAAGCCTTTTGGCTGATTCAAAACTCAAATCCGACTCTTTTTCCGGCGGAGAATACTTTGCAAACTTCACCATGTCGCAATGCGACAAGAAGACCCTTAAAAGGTCTCTCAGCTCATGAGAAAGCAGTCTGTTTGCTTTTACCGCCATTAAAAACTCCTCTGTCGTCATTTCAGGAGCTCGCAGATGAAAGCGTCTTTCTAAATACTGCCGGACAATATTTGACAGCTCCACATAGTAGCTCATGAACTTTCCCTGCTTGATGTATCCTTTGCTTTTGAGCATCTCCAGGGCCTCGTAAGCAATCTCATGCGCCGGACGGAAAGGAGAGATGACTTCCTTCGGCCTTCTTTTCTTCAATAGAAATGCAGTCACAACAATAATGATAATGATAAGCGCGAAGATACCCCATGTGTACCAGTGAATTTTTACAGGGAACCTGACCGGACCAGCGATGCCGCGGATATCTGAAGAATCCTCTGCACTTTCCAGTACGCTTTCCACCCGCACGGAAACTGCCGGCACGGTGACTTTCTGCCATTCCTTTTGCCCTTTCTGCCTGTATTTAATAACAGCTTCAGGAATGGTGTACCGGCCGCTCACATAGGTATCAAGGACATACCAATGGCGGAATGTCCTGGTTCCAAACCATCCTTTTTCCGAGCTTCCGGAATCCTTTATTGATAAACCACCCAAATCTTTTGAAAATTCCGGCAGCCTGATTTCAATATCCTTATCAGCTCTGGCTTCAAGAATATATTTTATTTTATCTCCAATGGTTATTTTTTGCTTATCGACCGAAGCCGTAACTTCAACCGGGATTTTTTCTGGTTCGGCTTTTTCTAAAGAGAATCCGGCCGGCGGCACGAAAACCAGCAGCAGAATCCCAAATATTATGTAATGAAAACTGTTTTTCATATTTCTTTATATCTTTGGTCTATGCCTTACGCTTTGAGGGCCCTGGCCCTCCTTTCTCTCATCCTGAAAAAAGCATAAAGGGTCTGACTGTAAGGCACATCAGTTCTTATTTCGATTTTGTCAACATTGATGCGTCTGAATAAATGGTCTCTTTCATTAAATATTCTCAATGCATTTTCTTTAAAATTTTTCCGTACGACAGGACTCGACGTATCGACTAAGAATTCTCTTTCTGTCTCAGGATCTTTGAGGTTAATCATTCCGACTTCCGGCAGATCGATCTCTTTAGGATCTGTTATTGTTATGGCGGTTATGTCATGACGCCTGTTCGCAATGCTTAGCAATTTCTCAAAACCATCTTCATAAAAATCAGAAAGAACGAAGCAGACAGCGCGTCGCTTTGATACCTTGTTCAGATACTCCAGAGCCGAAGAAATGTCGGTCTTTCTCCCTTTGGGTTGAAGATACAACGCTTCACGCACAATGCGAAGCGCATGGCGCAAGCCTTTTCGCGGAGGAACAAACTTTTCTATTTTATCTGTAAAAGCAATCAGCCC
>JAFGJP010000306.1 GCA_016929035.1 Candidatus Auribacterota bacterium
CGCTCATCGGCCATCCTCCGTTTTTGTTTTCTCCTGTTTATCGATTCGTTCCATCAACTAAAAGACAATGTGCGCTAAGCGCAAATGTCAGTAATTCATCCGCAAAGGCGCTAATATGCAAAGACAAGATTACTCTTTTTAATTCTAAAGTGACGTTTTTTAGTGCTGTCCCCTAATTCCTGCATCAAGTGCGGATCAAGTTTTACAGAATATATCTCTTTTTTCAAAATAAAAACAATATAAACTTCTCGGTTTATAAATCATTATCACCCCTGTGAAAGAAGGAACATTCCCACATAACCGGGAATCCAATAAACGCCTCTGTGCTCTCTGCGGTAAATATTTTCAATCATAAGCAGGGCGGATTTTGATTTTTCCATTCTAAAAAATCATTTCTGCCTGATGTTGTCATTTCCGAACACTTCAAATTCCCATAAAGAATAGCCCCACTGCGTAGCCCGCTTCCTGCCATACAGACGAACGAATCTCGCCTTTACAGGCCTCATCCATATTTCCTGAGTCCCTCCGACAGTATCATGAACAGATCGGATGGTCTTCCACTGCTGCCCGTCAAGAGAAGATTCAATATCGTATTCGCGTCCGTAAGCGGTTTCCCACTCAAGCCGAACAGCCTGAACAACGCAGGTCTTGCCGAGATCGATCACAATCCACTGAGGATCTGAAAACTGAGAAGACCACCTGGTTCCCATTTTACCGTCCGTAACGCTTTTGGGTCCCAGGGCAGCCGTATTGCTTTCGACCGAGGATGCCGAGGCTGTCTTTCCCCGAGAAATCAATTTGGGAGCTTTAGGATTCTCAATGAACTGCGCTGTGACAGACATGTTCTCCTTCAACACGATTTCCGCAGGATTCTCTCTTCCCTTTAAATCACCACCCCAGTTTGAGAACTTGAAACCGATCTTTGGAACGGCCTGCAGCTTGACGTGAGCGCCCGTGGGGTAACGGGCTTCGTCAGGGTCAGCGATAATCCTCCCGTTATCTGCTGACAGAGCCAAAAGACATGTTCCTTTGATGTCTCTTTTGTAGACTCGAACGTAATCGATTTCATGATGCTGGGGAAAACTGGTCGTCGCATCGGGAAAACCCGGCCAGTCTCCTCCGACGGCTGTGTTCAAGACAAGATAAAAAGGAATGTTCGGGATGTTTCTTTTCGTGGAAAACCTTTCGACGCCGTCCACGTACCATCTCATTTCTTTCTCTTCCCACTCCAGGGCAAACGTGTGAAAATCCTCAGAAAAATCAGGTCCTGAACAAGGGCCTCCTTCCAGGCGGTTTTTCGGGTAAATGCCGTAATGGTTCGTCATGTGCACGGTGTTCGGCTCATGACCGACCATTTCCATAATGTCTATTTCCGGCGGCCATGTGCCTCCGGCGTTCATCAGCCAGTGAGCCGGCCACAATCCTTTTCCTCTGGGAAGCTTGGCCCGTATCTCAAACCGTCCATAGACCTGAGTAAATTTGCCCTTTGTTTCCACAAGACCCGAGGTGTACAGGCGTTTTCCTTTTTGACGCCTTCGGCTACGAAGGACAAGGACTCCGTTTTTCAGGTAGACTTCATCCGGGCTGTAATACTGCAGTTCATTGTTCTTGACAAGCGCGGCATCTTCCACGCGCCATTTCGTGTCGTCAAGAGCATCCCCCTCGAACTCATCCTCCCAGACAAGAATCCACCCGGAAAGCTCAGCCGGCTTTTTTTCAGACGCTGAAGACAGCGACGTGAGGCTTGAAAAAAAAACAAAAAGCAGGATAAGCGTTAAACGCTGAAAAATAAAAAACTTACTTTTCTGCATAAAGAAATCCCCTTATTCTATTTCTCGAACAGGCAAAGATCAGATTGCCTTTCTCCTATTTTCTTTGAAGAACAAGCTCGTCTGTCTGCGTATCGATCTTAAAGATAAAATAACGGAGAAAAGACATACCGAGCAACCCGTCCCCTGTCGTATCCATTATGACAACGGGAACATTCCTGACCTTCTGTTCTCCAGCGGCTATGGAATCCAGCATTACGCTCTTGCTTTTGACTTTCGTTCCGTCAGCAAGAACGGTTGAAACCTCTTTCCCGCCGCTGAGAGAGAGCTTTTCAGCGATATCTTGAGAAATCAGCGTTGTCGAACAACCCGTATCCAGATGAAGGACCGCTTCGACCTTTTCATTGAGCGTCACCGCTATAAAGTAGGCTTTGTCTCGCCTGATCAGCTTTATCCGGCTTAAAGGCGCTTTCGTGATTTCTCTTAAAAGAGAAAGCCTCTGCCGGCACAACCAGGATATGGTTTTCAACTCTTTTCTTAGTTCCACAGAAAGACGCTCCCTCCCTTCCCGGAGAGCCTTCTCGGCATAGGAAAGAGCCAGCTCGTAGTGAAATTTAGCCGACGACTTATCCACGTTGTTCTGTCCTTTGAAAAAATTTTCTTTGGCCTTTTCATAAGATTCAAGAACCTTCTCTTTTGTCTGCTGAGAAATTTTTTGAAGGTCCTCTTTTGAAAGGGGGCGTATTTCATACAGGCATTCAACGCAATACCGGTCTTCAGGAGAATTGAGGAAGCCGCAGTTGGGACAGGCGACTTTTTCTTCGCCGCAAAAAAGGGAAAACGAATAAAAAGAAGCGACAATAAGAGCAATGA
>JAFGJP010000058.1 GCA_016929035.1 Candidatus Auribacterota bacterium
CACCTGGTTTTGGATTCTCAGGGTGATGTGTGTTACACCAAGGGAGAAATGACAACCATCAATGTCATCTGCCGTGTCACAGATGACAGGGGAAAAGCAGTAGCCGGCCAAGAGGTGACTTATGCCATAACGGAACCTATGGCAAGCCAGGCGCTTCGCAGCAAAAAGACAACAGATAAAAAGGGAGAGATCCAGATCGTCTACTTTGTCAATGAGCCGGGAGTCATCTCTTTTTCAGCCGGAACAGAGAGGATAAAGGGAGATTTTCCCTGGATCAAGGCAGGCGATGTCTGTCATGTTAGCATTTTTTACAACGAGATGAGCAAATTCCGTCTATTGCAGTGCGCAGACGGCGAGCCGGAGACGAAGCCCGATGCCCAGAAAGATGTTGACAAGGAAAGAGCGGCTGATGGCAAAGAGAATACTGAGGCAGCAAGTGAAGAAAGAGGCGAGGAGCCTGGCGGCGCTCAGGAAGAAGGAGAAAAAGAGTAGAAGAAAATCGAACTTATCAGGGAAAGTGGTGGTGCTATGAAAAGATGGATGAGAATCTCGAGCTTTTTTATTATCTTCTGTCTGTGTCCGCTTGCATCCGGCTCAGAAACGGACAACCGGCCGTTTGATATCAGTGATCCGGGAACAGAGAAAATTGTTGATTATCAAAAGTATGGAGAGTTTAAGGGGATAGGGACAAGCGACTACCAGTTTATCATCAAGGATTGGGAGGGTCTTTCAAAAGCCACAGGAGAAGGCATCTATCCGAACAACTATTCCATTTACAACAGCCCGTATTACAGGACTCTTCTCAAGGAAAGGCGCCTCATAGGAACACGCTGGGATTATACAAACGATCCTGATGTTCTGGCCTGTTATTTTAAGTGGGCGACCGAAGAACAGGAAGACGAAGGCGTCAAGCAGTTTTATATTGCCATGCAGCTGGAAAGGGCCGGCTATCTGGAAAGAGCGGTCAAGGCCTACTATTCCATTATCGTTCATTTTCCCAAGGCTATCGGCTGGACGTATTATCAAACGCCATGGCCAGTGGGCTTCAAGGCTCTGGAGAAAATCCTTTTTATCACAAGGCGCCATCCTGAACTCAATCTTCACCTGGATGGAACGGATATTATCATTAAGAACTGCTTTGACAACGATGTGACAGATGATAAATTCATCGTTAATCCGGGCAGGATTGCTGAAGGGCAGTTACCCAAAAAGGACATTAAGCTCGGAGAAATCAAAAAAACGCTTGGAGGAGATATTTCCCGGATTGTTCAGTTTGAAAACGGATACTGGCAGTTTCAGATAAAGGGTAAGCCGACTCTTCTGAAAGTTATTGCTTATGAGCCTGCCCCTGTGGGAAACAGTCCTGATGAAGGGACATTATCGAGCTGGATGACGTATGACAGCAACGGGAACGGGATCCTCGACTGCCCCTATGAATCTTTTGTCGATAAGAACAGGAACAACAAGCAGGACGAAAATGAGCCGACGGTCGGAGATTTTCAGCTTCTTAAAGAGATGGGATGTAATGTGATCCGTGTTTATCATCACGGCTTTCATCCTGTCGAGCAGGCAAAAAAAGTTTTGAGAGAGGCTTATGAAAAGTATGGCCTGTATACGATAATGGGTGATTTCATCGGCATGTATACAGTGGGCTCAGGCGCCAGCTGGGAAGAAGGAACTGATTATCGGGATGAGGCACAAAAGGCCAACATGCTGAATTCCGTGAAGCAGATGATCGACAATTACAAGGACGAGCCTTATGTGATCATGTGGATGCTCGGCAATGAAAACAACTACGGAAGCGCAATCGGACATGTCGGCGGACAGGGCAACGCCGGAAAATATCCGGATACTTTTTATTCTTTTGTCAACGACCTTGCTCAATATGTTCATTCGGCTGACCCGAAACGACCTGTCGCGATCTGCAATGGCGATGTCCTTTATCTTGATCATTTTGCCAAGCACTGCGGCGATGTGGATATCTTCGGCCTGAATTCTTACAGAGGCTCAGACGGTTTTGGCATCAGCATATGGAGGAACATCAAGGACCATCTGGACAGGCCCGCCATGATCACGGAGTACGGGTGTCCTGCTTTTCACGAAAGGGTTTCGTTTGAAGAAGCTGAGGTCGAGCAGATGGAATATCACAAGGGCAACTGGGATGACATTCTGTATAATTCGTACAAAGGAGATGGTCAGGGAACAGCGATCGGCGGTGTGTGTTTTCAGTGGATCGACGGCTGGTGGAAATCCGGACAGCCGCCTCGTTACTCTCCTGTTGTGCAGGAAAACCTCGGCCAGTGGCCGGGGCCTTTCCCAGGGGGCTGGGGATATGAAGAGTTTCTCGGCATCTGCTCTCAGGGAGACGGCACGAAAACGCCGTTTTTGAGAGTGCCGAGGAAAGCTTACGATTATTACAAAGAAGCGTGGAACAAAGACTGAAAGATCGCAGGACGAGGGACGTCCGCTCACTCCGTTCGTTGGGACGACCGTTCGTGTTACTCACTCGGACGAAAAAAGTAATGGATGCGAAGACATAAATGATGACTTCCAAAACAAGTCATATTGCGCGACAACTCGGTTCCATGATGATTCATCACGTAATGACTCGTTCAAGTCCCTTTGAATTTGCTCAGGATAAATTGTGTTTTGTTCAGATGATTTTAGAGTGAATTACAAGAACAATTTTTCTTTTATTTCTTATTATCCGCTTATCAATTCCACGTCCTACATCCTGCGGTCAGACTTGTCCGGAAATAACGTTGATAGCTTCTGCCATATGCATGGGGAGAAGAACAGAGTTGGCGACTTCCGAATAGGAACTTTCCACAAGCTTGACGTCCTCTTCTCTATATGTTTTTGTATAAAGAAGGACAGAAATATTGTTTCTCAGCTTGAGTTCTTTGAGTCCGAGGATCCCCGGAGCAAAAATGCTTTCCGCCATCAGGAAAGCGGCAGTACGGCTTTTGCTGAGGGACGTGGCGGCTTTAAAGAATTCGTCTTCAGAAAGATCCTTATCGCTGTCGTTGATGGCGACTTTGATTTTGTCTTCCGGGATAAAGGAAAGATCCCTGTTGATTCCATTAATGAAGTAAATGATCCGCGGAAGAAGGGAATCGCCGTTTTCAAGGATCTTCAAAGACGAGTTCACTTTCGGCTTGAGGTTATCGACAAAAGACTTCAGAAAGCTTTCCGGCATTTTGATATAGGCAATGACCGGAAGGCCTTTTTTCATACGCAGCTTCTTCATTTCTTCAATAAAAAGCCCGATGTGGCTCTGCATGACGTTGATGAGGATCAGAAAAACAGGCTTCGAGTCGATCTGCCAGTTCTTGATCTTTGAGGACAGTGTGCTTGAAGCCTCAGCTTTTTTGACTCCTCCGAGAGGAATGAAGTCCTTTGTGTCATCACCCATCTGCCCCACGAAAGTTTTCAGGTTATTTTTTTTTTCAAAGCAGCGGATTATCTTTTCAGCGAGGTCTTTTTTAATGATCTCAATATTTTCTTCTCGGTTTTTTCCCTCATAGGCTTTCAGGAGAAAGTCGTCTGCGCCGGCGTTAATGGCTTTCATTGTAATCGATGCGCTTTCTGTCGTCATGGCGCTCAGCATGATAACGCCGATTTCCGGATGTTTTTTATGGAGTATTTCAAGCGTTTCCACGCCGTTCATATCCGGCATTTCATAATCAAGAGTGATAACATCAGGTTTGTTCTCCTTTATCCGGTTCAGGCACATCGATCCGTTATAAGCTGTTGAAACGACTTCAATTCGCGGATGGTCCTGAAGGACAGAAGAAAGGATGCTGCGGAAAGGCAGCGAGTCGTCAACAATCATGACTTTAATTTTTTTTTCCATCATCTCAAGGATACTGATTAATGATGAATTATTGTTGTGATTAGTCATAAATATCTTATAATAAAAGCGCTTAAAAAAAAATAACTTTTTCTTGATGAAAGTCATCGCAAAGCAGAGAGATGCATTAACGCTGGACTGTCCTGCAAAGGTCAATCTTTTTCTTAGCGTGAAGGGAAAGCGGCGGGACGGCTATCATGATCTTATTAACGTCATGCAGAAAGTCACCCTTTTTGACAGGGTCGTTCTTGAGAAAAAAAGCTCGCCCGGCATCGATCTTTGGTGTTCGCGCGAAGATATCCCTCCAGAAAAGAATCTTGTTTTTCTTGCCGCCAGATCTTTTTTTGAAAGGGCGTCTCTTGAAGCGCGGCTGAAAATATCACTTACAAAAAAAATTCCTGTCGGCGGCGGCTTGGGCGGCGGAAGCTCGGATGCCGCCGGTGTTCTCAGGGGATTGAATATTCTTTTCGGCTGTCCTCTCGGGTTCCCGGATTTGAAAAGCGTGGCGGACGATCTTGGATCTGATGTCCCCTTCTTTCTGAGAAAGGGAACATGGGTGATGGAAGG
The DNA here is from genome assembly GCA_016929035.1 of Candidatus Auribacterota bacterium. Taxonomy (GTDB): domain Bacteria; phylum Auribacterota; class JAFGBW01; order JAFGBW01; family JAFGJP01; genus JAFGJP01. Next base: position 4,421 of record JAFGJP010000058.1, read on the forward strand.
GAAAGGTGATACGTTTTCGCGGTGCATCAAGAGCCGGACGTTTTACTTTCTGCTGTTTTTTTTCGGGCATAAAAGTCATACAAAATCGGTCTATGAAAAGCATTTATCTTCAGGAAGAAAAGATCTTTGTTCCCTATCGCGGTTTTCCGCATCCCTTCGCCGCGGCCGCGGCAGCCGTGTGAGAAAAGAAATGAAAAACGACCTTCTTCCGGCTTTCTTCAGCGCTTACCCGAAGCAGAAACAGATTTATATAGACTTGAAAAAGAAAATGTGCAAAAATTTATTTTTATCGGGTTCAGGGGCCACATTCTTTTCGATCTTTGACACAAGGTCCGCAATGACTGAAGCTTTTTCCAGCCTTCATCCATCGATACAACAGCATGTTTTTCAGGCAAAAAGCTTTCTCGAATGATGAAGACTTCGGCGGCGTACGGGTCCCGGGCATTTATCTTGAAAAGTTTCGAAGGATTGTCCCGGTGTGCGTCGAACGGATTGATGAGAACAACGAACTTTCTGAAAGGAGATGGTGACAATGGTGCAGATTACCGAGGTGAGGTTAAGCCGCAGGAATTCGAAAGATGGAAAGCTTAAGGCCTTTGCAACAATTACTTTTGACAACCAGTTTGTCATACGCGACCTGAAGATCATAGACGGCAAAAAAGGTCTTTTTGTTGCGATGCCGAGCAAGAAAATTTATGACAGCTGCCCGAAATGCGGAAAGAAAAATCCCATACGAAACAACTTCTGCGGAAAGTGCGGCGCAAGGCTCAATCCCAAGAGAATGGACCGCAGAGAAGAGCACAGAGATATCGCTCACCCGATCAATTCACAGACGCGAGATTACATCCAGGACATTGTCATTGGCGAGTATAAAAAAATCGCTGAGCAAATTGAGTCAGGAGCATCTGATTCAGGAGAAAGCCGGAGGCATGAGGATTTTGACAAGATCTCTGCTTTTGTGGATGATGACGAGATAGAGGAAGATTCCGGCAAGGAGCCAGAATTGGCCGACCGGCTGGATATATAACTCAAGATAAAAAAGTCAATCTGAAAAAAACAGGCTATGGTGTGGATGTGCACCATAGCTTTTTTTGTTATCCGTTAAGTCCGATAGGTCGTTCAAGCCCGTTGTGCCCGTTTTTCTTTTTCGATTCTTGCTTCTTTACTTCTGTTTTCTGTTCTCTGACCTCTGTCCTTTTCAACGGGCTTAACGGATTAACAGCTTCTCCGCTTTTCTGACAATTTCTCTTATGATGCCTTTGCGATTGGCAACAAGGCAGCCTGCCATGTCAGAGTGTCCACCGCCCTGGTATTCTTCAGCAAGAGAAGCAATATTGATCTTTCCCTTTGATCGCAGCCCAACCCGAATTGTCCCGTCCTTCTGCCCGCGGAAAAGAAGAGCGATCTGTGTGCGGGCAAGCGATCTGAGCTCTTCAATAAGAAAATCCGCGTCTTCCATTTCCGTTGATGTTTTTTTAAAGTCGCTTTGAGTGATGTGAGCCCAGGCGATTCGGTCGTTTTTTGAAAAACGGATTTTTGAATAAAAGACATTCAGCAGCTTCAGGATAGGCTTGGTTTTCGACCAGTAGGTCATCTGGCTGATGTGGTAAAAGTCGATTCCTGTCTGCAGGAGCTCCGCACAGATAAGAAATGCCTGGCTGTTCGTCGAGGGAAGGCGGAAAGAATTTGTCTCGACAATAAGAGC
>JAFGJP010000307.1 GCA_016929035.1 Candidatus Auribacterota bacterium
ATATTTGTATGCTTGAAAACATCAGCGTGTAAGTTACAATTAAAGTAAACAAGGGTAAAATGGAAAGACGTCCTGTCCTGAAGCTCCAGAAGATCTTTAATGCCATGGGAGATGCGATCCATGTCATTGACAGGGAGGAGAGGATTCTTTTTGTCAACAAGTCCTTTATCGAATGGCTGAAACAACTTGATATCAGGCAGGATATCATAGGGAAGCCTCTTCTAGAGGTCTTTCCTTTTCTTCCCGAGAGCGTGCACCAGGAATATCACAAGGTGTTCAGGAATAAAAAGACCCTGATAACCCAGGAGAAAACGACGATCGGCCATGAAGACATCATCACGGAAACGCGGAAAATACCTGTTGTCGAAAGTGGGAAAGTCATGCAGATCGTCACGGTTGTCAGAAATATCACCGAGCGCAGTCTAGCTGAACAGGCGATCAGGCAAAGCCGGAGCCGGCTGGCAGCTGTTGTCGAAAACCTTCCCTTTGATTTTTTTCTCATCGATGAAACAGGCCGTTACGTCATGCAGAATTCCAGGTGCAGGGAAAACTGGGGAAATATAATCGGAAAGCGCCCAGGAGATATCTGTCCGGACCCTGACATTCTTCAGATCTGGCAGTCGAATAACAAAAAAGCTTTTTCCGGAGAAACCGTGAAAGGTGAAGTCGCCTTTAACATCCGGGGCGAGGAGAGGTTTTATTTCAACATCATTTCACCTGTTTATCAGGGTGATGTGGTATGCGGCATACAGGGAGTCAATATCGATATCACGGAGCAGAAGAGTGCGGCCCTTGCTCTCCAGGAAAGCGAAGAACGATACAGGAGGATCACACAGAGCATTACGGATTATATCGTGACGGTCAGGATTGAGGGCGGCCGTCCGGTTGAAACCGTGCATTCTCCGGCCTGTATCGCTGTGACCGGATACACGAGCGAAGATTTTTCTTCTAATCCGTTTCTCTGGTTTCAGATGGTTCATGAAGAGGACAGGGAGGCTGTAGCCCGATACATCCGCGATTTTCTTTCCAATAAGGGAGCAGGGCCTCTTGAACATCGCATCATCAGAAAAGACGGGGCCATTCGCTGGATAAGAAACACGCCGGTTCCACATTATGACAGCAGCGGATTAATATTATCATATGATTCTCTTATACAGGATATTACGCAGAGAAAGCAGGCTGAAGAAACACTTTCTGAGAGAGAAAGTTTTTTCTCGGATGTTTTTTCCAGCATTCAGGACGGCATCAGTATTCTGGACAATGATTACACGATCATACGTGTCAATCCGATGATAGAGAAGTGGTATTCCCATTCCATGCCTCTTGTCGGGAAAAAGTGTTATGAAGCTTATCATAAAAGAAAAGAGATATGCGAAGTCTGTCCGACCCGGCAGGTCATTGAAACAGAGCATCCGGCCTATGAAAGCGTCCCTATGCGAGACGGGGAAGGAAAGATCATCGGGTGGATCGACCTTTACACGTTTCCTCTTTTTGACAGAGAGACAGGAGAGCTAAAGGGCGTTATTGAATATGTGCGAGACATTACGGACCGCGTAAAAGCAGAAAGGCTTTCAGAGATCCAGAGAGACCTTGCGATACGCCTGAGTGCTTCGACAAACATCAAGGAAGCCATGGAGCATCTCTTTGAGTCGGCTTTCCAGGTCGGTGAAGTGGACTCCGGCGGACTTTATCTTGTGGACGAGGAGAGCGGAGCGGTCGATCTCGTTTATTCCAAAGGGCTTTCTGAAGGCTTTCTGGCAAGCGTTTCACATTTTGAAAAAAATAATCCTGAATACGATATCGTTAAAAAAGGAGAGCCTGTCTACATCCGCTACATGGAGGGAGATCTGTCCAAGGTCCATGAAGCCAGAGAAAAAGAACGTCTTTTAACGGTCGCCTGCATTCCTTTAAAACATGAAGGCCGGGTCATCGGGTCGATCAACTTCGGCTCCCACACATTGAAAGAGCTTTCGACCAGTACGCGGATTGCCCTGGAGGCCATTGCTGCACAGGTCGGGGGAGCGGTTGTGCGGATAAAGATCCAGGAATCGCTGGCTGAAGAAAAGGAGCTTCTGGACGTCACTCTTCGCTCGATCGATGACGGTGTCATCACAACAGATATAGAGGGAAAGATTATTCTGATGAACGATGTTGCCGAGTCCTTGACAGGCTGGACGTATCAGGATGCTTTTCGAAAGCCGCTTAGGCAGGTCTTCACTGTTTTTAGAGAAAAAAACGGACATCCTTTCGAGGATCCTGTCAGCCGGGTCGTGAAAAGTGGAGCCAGGATAGAGATAAGAGAATCTCTTTACCTGAAGTCAAAGGTCATAAGGGACCTGGTCATTGCCGAATCGGTCGCCCCTGTCAAGGACAAGCAGGGGAACATCATCGGAGTTGTTCTTGTTTTCCGGGACATAACGGAAAAGAGGAAGATCGAGGAAGAGCTCCAAAGAGCCCAGAGAATGGAGTCCATCGGGATTCTTGCCGGCGGTATTGCCCATGATTTCAATAACATTCTGACAGCGGTCGTCGGGAATATTTATCTGGCCAAGACCCTGGTAAGCCCTCAGGATGAAGTCTACGATGTTCTTTTTGATGCAGAAAAGGCTTCGCTTCAGGCGAGAAACCTGACGCATCAGCTTCTCACCTTCTCCCGCGGGGGAGTTCCTGTGAAGAAGGTCACTTCGATTCTTGAAATTCTCAGGGAGTCGATCAGCTTCAGCCTCAGAGGATCAAATGTGCGATGTGAATATTATAAAAAGGGGAAAATATGGAATGTCAAGGTTGATGCAGGGCAGATAAGCCAGGTCATCAGCAATCTCGTCATTAATGCTGAGCAGGCCATGCCTGATGGCGGTACAATAAAAGTCATTTTGAGCAATGTCAGGATAACGAAGAAGGGGAAGAGGGCTCTCAAGCCCGGGAATTACGTAAAGATTGCCATCAAAGACCAGGGTATCGGGATAAAGGAAGAATACCTCAGCAAGATTTTTGATCCTTTTTTTACGACAAAGCAAAAGGGAAGCGGGCTCGGGCTTGCCATCACGTATTCGATCATCCAGAAACATAATGGATTCATCAAGGTCAGGTCAGAGATCGGTCAGGGAACAACGTTTACTTTCTATCTGCCTGCTACGGCAAGTCAACTTAGCAGGTCGAAAAAACTTGATAAAAAAACTGCTGTCCCCGGTAAAGGGAAAATCCTTCTTGTTGATGATGAAGAAGCTGTTCAGAGGGTTGGAAGGAGGATCTTGGGTTACCTTGGCTATGATGTGGATGTCGCTTCTGAAGGCAAAGAAGCCGTTGATATCTATTCCAGCGCCTTGAAAGACAAAGCGCCGTTCGATGCTGTTATCATGGACCTGACGATCCCGGGAGGCATGGGAGGAAGTGATGCGGTCAGGAAGATAAAAGAAGTTGATCCAAAAGCGAAAGTCGTCGTTTCCAGCGGGTACAGTCAGGACGTGGTCCTTTCTGAATACAAAAAGTATGGATTTTGCGGTATGATTTCCAAGCCCTATGACCTTGAAGAGATGAGCTCAACCCTTTCAAGGATCATTGGACCAAGAAAATAAGAGCTATTGAGAGCCGTTCCTCTGGTTGTCTTTACCGGGAGATTCTTTGAATTCAAAATAAAGGATAGAGCCCGGGTCTTCCGCCGGGATGCCGGCATCGAGAACCATATCCTCTCCGCCGGATGAAAGGGTAACAGCGCTTTCTGTAATGTCTTTGACGACAAATTTTCTGTTGTCCATCCAGAACGATTTGCCGACCCACAGATTTTCGTCTGAGTTTTTCAAGGTAGCAATATAACAGGCGTTATAGATTTTTGTCTGGACATTGGTGAAAAGCTTGATCGCTTTCTTATCTGTGCCTGTGAGTACAAGGAAGGATTCGTCTTTTTGCAGAGTCATTCCTTCCTCAGTCGTATACTCAGCCGTCCTTTTGGCCAGGGAATCTATCTGGTAGCCGAAGAGGATGTCGCCCATTTTGAGAAATTGGGTGGCCTTCAGCCCTTCCTTTGTATCAGGAATATTCGAATGGATCTTGAAAGTGAATTCATTATTGACTTCGATGTAACCCGTAAAAGTCAACTCAACAGGTGCCGTATATATTTTTTCTATAGTAAGCGCTTTTTCATAACCTGGACACTCCATGGCAAAAAAAAGCACAGAAAATATTATCAGGATCCTTTTGATCACTTTTTGAATCATCCTTTGGCCTTTATCTTACAACAAAAGGGAGATAAACTCAAACAGGTAATAAGAAAGAACCCTGTTGGGGCTGACATTCAGTTCTTTGTTGCCATTTAAAGCGCTAAAAGTCCTCAAATAAGGTGTGAGCGCTTGAATTATTTGGCATTTTTCAACTTATTTGATAAAATTTTTATAGTATCTTTAACTAAATAACAAAATAACATAATTTTTATGAAAGTTTTTCGTATTTTTATTTTTTCACTGTTTTTTAGCCTTCTTGTTTATTTTTCCATCCATGTTATCCAGAGAGGCGAGCCCCGCAATGTTGTTTTTGACAAAAAAGTTATTTTTATCAATAGCGGGGTAGGGAAAAAGGGCTATATTTGTACAGACGGAATGGAAAATATAACAAGCCTCGTTATCGAAGGCTTTAATTACGATCCGCCTGTTGAGATCAAGCCGGGCGGTCTTATGATGGGAAACGAAGACCTGACGACCATGGAAGGAGCTCTTAAGGCTATTCTTACAGCCAAGGCGACAAACAACAGGGAATGGGAGTACACGATGACAGAATACTACTACATGACAGAGCTCAAAAAGATTCGAAAAAACCTGACGAAAGACGTTCTGGACATGCTGAACAGGGAAGATGCCAAGTACGGAAAATACAAGTTGATCACCATGGACTTGAGGGTGAAGATCGGGAATAACATTCTTTGTGTTCTCCGCTGTTATGATGTGAATGACCAGCATGAGATCAGAAGTATAGTCCTTCGTGATATAGGAGGGCAGTATTTTCAGATGAAGCTCAGGACGAAAAGAGAGCGGATCCAGAAGCTGTACGTCCTCTCCTCTTATGCCTCAGGGATCTACAGGCAGATCGTCGAAGAACCGCAAAAAGGTCTGCCGGATCTTTTTTAGAGGGAGGACCATGACACAGGAAAGGGAAGCCGTGGGTTTTGTTTTGAACGGGCTGGCTGCATCCTGTCTGCAGGGATTCGGAAGGAAGAAGTTTTGATTCCATGGACAAGAGGAAAGATATTACCCGATATTTTTTCATTTTTTTATTTTTTCTGACACAGGCGGGCGCTCTGCCTCTTTGTGCTGACGAAAAGACAGATGAGGCAGAAAAATATTTTCAGGAAGCCAGATATAAGCAGGCTTTGGACGC
>JAFGJP010000059.1 GCA_016929035.1 Candidatus Auribacterota bacterium
AATCAGCGTAATCTGAGAATGAACCGCAGGATGCGGTTCATCAGCGTCCTACAATTAAAAATATCGTGCGATAGCACACCTTACTTTTAAATTTCACATTTTACATTTTAAATTTTGCTATGATCGAAGCGCTTTTTTACGAGAAAAAGGAAGAAAGAGCCGTTCAGTGCCGCCTCTGCGGGCATGAATGTATCATCAGGCCCGGTAAACGGGGCATCTGCTGCGTCAGGGAGAATAAAGAGGGCACACTGTATTCTCTCAATTCCGACAGGCTCATCTCTTCTTCTGTTGACCCCATCGAGAAGAAGCCGCTGTATCATTTTCTGCCGGGATCATCAGCTTTTTCCATCGCAGCCATGGGCTGCAATTTTCACTGCTCTTTCTGCCAGAACGTCTCCATTTCACAGGTCTCGTGCAGCGAGGGGGTGTATGGCCAGAAGATAACTTTCGAAGACGTTTTGAAAGCCGCTCTTCAGTCTGGAGCGGCGTCGCTGTCCTACACTTACAGCGAGCCGACCGTCTTCTACGAGATGGTGAGAGGCGTCGGGGTTCTTGCCAGGGAAAAAGGATTGAAAAACACCCTGGTATCAAACGGGTTTATGAGTGATGATGTGGCCAGAGACATGCTTTCTTTTATGGACGGGGCGAATATTGATTTGAAGTTTTTCCGTGATGAGAGCTACAGGAAATTGACCGGCGGTAACCTTGAAAAAGTCAAAAGCTCAATTGAGATATTTGCCGGAAGCCCTTCATTGTGGATAGAGATCACAACGCTTCTGATACCCGGGATCAATGATTCCACCGAGGAGCTGAAGGCTTTATCCTCGTGGATCGCTTCTCTAGATAAGAATATCCCGTGGCATATCTCGCGCTTTTTCCCCCATCATAAAATGATAGACAAGCGGCCGACTCCTGTCAGCACGCTGGAGAGAGCTTATGAAACAGGAAAGGAGCAGGGGCTGAAATTTGTCTACCTGGGGAATGTTTATGATCCAGACCGTGAAAACACCATTTGTCCAAGCTGTGGAGAAGTCCTCATCAGGCGGAGCGGCTTTTGGATTGATGCTTTGCATGTATTGGACGGAAAATGCCGGTACTGCCGGTCAGAAATTCCGGGAGTGTGGAAGTAAGAAAGACACAAGATACACGATGCAAGATAAGAAAATGGAAGATAGAGAATAGACAAGAGGAGAGCGAAACTAGAGAAAAGACTGTAAAAAGTTAAAAGTGAAAAAGAAGAAAACAATAAAAAATGTTAGACGAGATGAACCCTGTTTTGAATGTCTGCGCGAAGCGCTCTTTTTATTGAATATCATGTATTCTGTATCTTGTATCTGACATAATGCTAAACATACATAATGATAGTGAGGAGTCTTTTTTTGTTGAATAACAGTAAAAAATTCGCTATATATATCCCTTAACCTTGAGCCAAGGAGGTGAAAACAATGGCCTATGTTATTGGCAATGAATGCGTTTCCTGCGGATCATGTGAGCCTGAGTGCCCTGTGAACGCCATCAGTCAGGGTGAGAATATATATGAGATCGATCCTGAGAAATGTACCGATTGCGGCGCCTGTGCTGCTGTATGCCCTGTAGAGTGCATAAAGCCGGGAAGCTGAGATTTAATTTATTTAGAGGTGCATCTTTCTATACAATAAGATTGATGTACCTTTTTTTTGCTTAAAATATTTTAAAAAGAAATCAAAAATCAAAGATCAAAAATCAAAAATAAGGAACGCTCTACTAGATAATTGTAAATATTTACCATGTATGACATGAAGAAGAAAACTGTTATTAAGAAATAGTGCTTTGCAGCCCTTTTTCTCTTTCTTTTTTCCTGTGAATCCTTTTGAATTCCTTATAATATTGTGCGTAGCACACCTCAATTTTTGATATTTGATTTTTTATTTTTGATTTTAAAAGTATGGGTCAATCTTAACCATTAAGATGATTATAAGCTATGCGTTATCATTCATTTGACATCGTCGTTATCGGTGGCGGGCATGCCGGCTGCGAGGCCGCTCTGGCCTGCGCGCGCATGGGGGCAAAGACAGCTCTTTTCACTATAAATATTGATACGATCGCCCAGATGTCCTGCAATCCGTCCATCGGCGGCATTGCCAAGGGCGAAATGGTGAGAGAGATCGATGCTCTCGGCGGCGCCATGGGACGCGTCATTGATGCCACAGGCATTCAGTTCCGGATGCTGAACACGAAAAAAGGCCCTGCCGTATGGGGCCCCAGAGCCCAGGCTGATAAAAAAGACTACCAGTTCATGATGAAGAACATCATCGAGTCCCAGGAAGATCTTACGTTTATCCAGGATGAGGTAACAGACGTTCTTGTCAGGAATCACAAAGTCTGCGGGATTGAGACCGTGCGCGGACAGAAGTATACGTGCAAAGCGGCTATTGTCACAACAGGCACTTTCCTGGGCGGCATGATTTACATAGGTCCGTTTACGATGGAGTCCGGCCGTTTTGGCGAGCCGGCGTCAAAGAAGCTCGTTAAAAGCCTTGCATCAAACGGCATCAGGTTTATGAGGCTCAAGACAGGGACGCCTGCTCGCATCAATGGAAAATCCATTGATTACTCCTCTGTACAGGAGCAAGCCGGAGACGACATCATCTTCCCTTTTTCTTTTTCAACAGAAAAGATCGAAAGGGAGCAGATCCCCTGCTATATCACGCGGACGACAAAAAAGACCCGAGATATTGTGAGAAGAAATCTCTCTCTCAGCCCTCTTTATTCAGGGAAAATAACCGGTGTTGGCGTGCGCTACTGTCCTTCTCTGGAGGACAAGTTCGTCAAGTTTCCTCAGAAAGAGACTCACCAGATCTTTCTTGAACCGGAAGGAAGGAAGACAAATGAGGTCTATGTCAACGGAGCATCGTCAAGTCTTCCTGAAAAAGTCCAAGAGAAAATGATTCGCTCTATCCGCGGCATTGAAAAAGCGGAGATTATGAGAATAGGCTACGCCATCGAGTACGAGTTCGCTCCTCCCGTTCAGCTGCGTCTTTCTCTTGAAAGCAAGTGTGTCAGAAATCTTTTTCTTGCAGGACAGATCAACGGGACTTCAGGATACGAAGAAGCGGCCGGCCAGGGGATCATGGCCGGCATTAATGCCTTTTTAAATCTCAGCAAAAAGGACCCGTTTATCCTGAAGCGTTCAGAGTCATATATCGGAACGCTCATCGATGATCTTGTGACCAAGGGAACAGAAGAGCCCTACCGGATGTTCACGTCCCGCTCAGAATACCGTCTTCTTTTAAGGCAGGACAACGCTGACATCCGCCTGATGCCTTATGCCCATCGTCTCGGGCTGGTCGGTGATGATGACTATCGCAAAATGCAGAAAAGGAAAGAGAGACTGGAAAGCATAAAAGGGCTTTTAAAAAAGACCGCGGTCGGCAAGGAATCGTCTTATGAGTACATAGTGAGATCACGCGAGGAGGCGATGGCTTCGATAAAAAGAATCGCCAGGCTCTTCGAAGGACTCGATTTGAGAGACGCTGTGACGGTCTATGCCGATGTTTTGTATTCCGGATACGTGCGAAAAATGGAAGAAGAGATCAGGCGCCTGAAGAATTATGAAACCCTTGCTATTCCGGAATATTTCCAGTATTCTAAGGTTAAAGGTCTGAAGAAAGAAAGCGTTGAAAAGCTTGTCAGGGTCAGGCCGTCGACGATCGGGCAGGCCATGAGGATTTCCGGCATTACGCCGGCTGACGCGACGCTTTTGATGATGGCGGTTAAAAGAAAATTTAAAATTTAAAATGAAAATTTAAGGAGCGCTAAAGCGCGGATGATAAAAAAAGTAGCCACAAATACACACAAATAAACACAAATTGTTCGCCTTCGGCGAAATTCTTTTTAACTACGAAGACCACGAAAAAAGGCATGTTTTCTCCTCCCTTGAGAGGAGGAGATTAAGAGGGATGTTGAAAAGCTTTTTGTTTTTTCTAGATACTAAAAAACTAAGACTGCTAATAGCTGACCATGGGACGAGGGACGTAAAACGCAAGATGTCGTCATTGCGAGCGAAGCGAAGAAAATTCAGTAAATCGTAGCGAAGCTTCTGTTTTGGCACTTAGGATGTTTTTAATTTTAGGCACTTATTTGAAATTTTTGCTTTTTATTCTTTTAATTTTAAACTTTTAACTTTAAATTTTTTTATGAGCTGGTTTTTTCAGTGGTCAAAAAATCTCATTGAAGCTCCTACCCCGTCGCTTCTGAAGCTTATGCAGAGCCTGGCCGTCATACTGGTCTTTTATATTATTTTTCTTATTGTCAACCGGGTCATCAACACGAACGTGGCGGATCTGCGCAAAAGGTATCTTTACAGGAAAGTCTCTTTTTATGTTATTACCATTATCGGCTTTCTTGTTTTTGCCCGCGTGTGGATCAATCAGATGGCTTCGGTCACAATGTTTCTCAGCTTTCTCGGCGGCGGTATCGCGCTCGCTCTTCATCAGGTGATCCTCAGTGTCGCCGGCTGGCTTCTGATCATCGTCAAGGGATATTACAACATTGGTGACAGAATAGAGATCGGGCCAATAAAAGGCGACATCATCGACATCAGCGTTTTTTATACCACATGCATGGAGATCGGCAACTGGGTTGAGTCAGATCAGAGCACCGGCCGCATGGTCCAGTTTCCCAACAGCCGCGTTTTTACAGAGCCGGTTTACAATTACACAAGAGGTTTCGAGTATATCTGGAATGAGATAACTATTCTTGTGACATTTGAAAGCGACTGGAAAAAGGCAGAGGAGATTTTGACAAATATCATCGGTAAATATTCTGTCGAAGTTACAGACACGGTAAGAAAACGGATCCAGAAAATGGCGCAGAAGTATTGGATCCATTATGAAATTCTCACGCCAATCGTCTACACAACGATCAAGGATTCCGGAATCCAGCTGAATGTACGGTACCTGACGGATGTGAAAAAAAGGAGGATGACCGAGGTGCAGATCTCCCGGGAAGTGCTCAAGGCTTTTTCAAAGGAGCCGTCTGTTGAATTTGCCTACCCCACGACACGTTTTTACAAAAGAGGCGAAGAAGAGGGAAGATAACCCGCCCAAATTATTTAATATTATAGACACACATAATGTTAAATTAGATTTTCAGTCGCTTTTGGCTTTAAAAGAGAGATTTTTTAGAGAAATTGGCTGTTTTTTGCTTGTATCCGCCCTCATTTCTCCTGTGATTTCCAATTATCTCATTATCTGGATATTTTGTTCAAGTGCATGAAATATCGGATCTTGCTGAAAGAAAATGTATGAAATTTCCTTCAGCAAAAGACGTTTACGTGAGAAGCAAGCTGGGGTGAGTCACGTCGGCAGCGCCACTCACGGTAAGTTGTGTTAATATTTTACAAATTTTTGTAAAATAACAGGTTAAAGCTGTTTATAAAGAATTTGTATCTAACCACCACATGTTGTGCAATTTTCAAAAAAAACACAATATAAAGTGCTTTTTTCTTGACTTATTCCAGCTACAGAAAT
>JAFGJP010000308.1 GCA_016929035.1 Candidatus Auribacterota bacterium
AGAGTAATTGACAGCTCCAAGGAATATTTTCTCTTTGCGCTCGCTGCAGAGGATGACAAATTTTTCATACGACAGGTTGTTTTCCCAGGCGCTGACAGGCTTGATGATGTTCCACCTGATGTTTTCAGGGATCTGTCCCTTTAATGTCGAGAGGAGCGTTTCATAAAAAAGCTGCAGCTTGATATTCAGGTCTTCTGGCGGCGTTCTCAGAAGCTGTACAGGCATTCTTTTTGTCATCCCCTCTGTCTGTCCCTGGTAGATCAGCATGGGGCCGGGGGAGAGCGCTGTCAAAAGAGCAGCAGCCATGGACCGCTCTTCGCCGAATATTTCCATGGCGCGCCTTTCGTCATGGTTTTCAATAAAGCGGAGATGCGTATCCGCATCTTTAAAGGAAGCTTTTATCTCGCTTATCTTCTCATACTGAAGCGCTTCATAAAAGTCCTTGTCATACGTGTAATCAAACCCGCTTTCTAAGAGCTCATTTTCAATTTTCCAGTAGACTTCAGCTATAAAAATAAAGTTTCTGTAATGTTTTTTAACCCGCCTTATGGCGTTGTTCCAAAAGTCCTCTTTCGGCTCCTTGAATCGCCTGTCTTTTCCGAAAACGCGGTGCCCCCATATTCTTTTCTGGAACCGCTTCAAAACAAGCATAGCCATGTCGCAGCGCACCCCGTCGCAGAGCCCGGCTATGTCAAGAAGCTCTTCTGTCATCAGCTTCCGCGTTTCGGGATTAAAGTAGTTAAGCTGCGCAACATCTATCCATGCCGGGAAAAACGGGTCCTTGCCGAGCCCGAGAATCTTTTTCTCTTTTGTCTTAAAGAAAAATTTTGGGTGCTCTTTATAGTCTTCCATGGTCCCGTTGATAAAAAGGTCAGGCTTTTTGGCCACCCACGGGTGGTCGAGCGCAAGGTGATTCGGCACAAAATCAAGGATGACCTTAAGGCCTTTTTGATTCATCCTTTTTTTGAGCTTAAAGAGTCCTTCCCTGGTGCCGAGCGATTGGTCGATGTCATAGCCTGCAATGGAGTAGCAGGAACCCGTGATATCTTTATCTTCTGCGTCAGGGAGAACGTTCAGCACCTCTTTTCTGAGAAGCGGATTTTTTCTGGCCAGCGAAAGAGACTTTTTGCTCTGCTTCCACACGCCCATGAACCAGACGGCGTCAAATCCTGAAGATGTAATTCTATCGATCTCTTTATCCGGAAAGTTTTCAAAGGTGATCTTTTTGCCGAGCGTGAAAGACAGCTCCCTGAAGAACACCCGTGTATTGATCTCATAAAGAAATCTTATTTTGTTTTTATCCATGAGATACATTGTAGCTCACTTTACAAGCAGTAGCCAGTGGTTAGTAGCCGTCGAAAAAGCTTTATAAGGCTTAACGGTGTCTGGTGACAGGTTTCAGGTGTTGAAAAAATCCGATAACCGTAAACCCGGAACTGAAATGTGTCTGTTTTCTCCTTCAGGCGTTTTTTTGGAACAAATAAGAGGCTTATCATGACTATTAAAGTCGTTAATCTTGCTTTTTGGGTTATCATTGGCTGTAATGGAGAAACGTGATATACTACGACTTAAAATTAGTAAATACGGAATTGTTTTGGATGTTAACCAATTCATAAGGAGGTAGTTATGTTCTGGTTTCTAGTGGTTTTATTTTTATTGGTCTTTTTTCTTATTGGTATAAGAATCATACGTCCGACCCACAGAGGGCTTGTTGAAAGGCTGGGCAAATACAACCGGTTTGCTTTGCCTGGATTTCACTGGATCATCCCTTTAATAGACAGGATGATCCTGATCAATATTACTGAGCAGATGGTTGACGCCCAGCCTCAGGAAATCATTACAAACGATAACCTTAATGCAAGAGTGGATGCGCAGGTTTATTTCAAAGTCAAGCCTGATGAGGAAAGCGTTAAAAACTCTCAATATAATGTCAACAATTATCAATGGCAGATCGTGAACCTTGCCAGAACGACTTTGAGAAACATCATAGGCACGCTGACTTTGAAATCGGCGAACAGCGAAAGAGACAAAATAAACGGCGAGCTCCTGACGACGCTCAGCAAAGAAACAAAAAATTGGGGAATGGAAATAGTGAGGACCGAGCTGAAGGAAATCGATCCGCCAAAGGATGTCCAGGAAACAATGAATAAGGTTGTTAAAGCGGAAAATGAAAAAATAGCGGCTCTGGATTTTGCTAACGCAATGGAAAGGGAAGCTGACGGTCAAAAAAGGTCGGAGATCAAAAAGGCTGAAGGAATCAAGCAGGGGAAAATTCTTATGGCCGAGGGAGAAGCTGAAGCTATAAGACTTGTCAACGAAGCGGCGAACAAGTACTTTGTCGGCAATGCCCAGCTTCTCAGAAAATTGGAAGCTCTTGAAAAATCTCTTAAAGACAATGCGAAGATCGTTGTTCCATCAGGCTCTGAGCTGATTAATGTCATCGGCGAAATGGCAGGTGTTTTACCGCTTGTTAAAGAAGGTAAGAGAAACGATTGATCTGTTATTTTCCTTTCGAAGCAGGACATGTTTTTTAATGGCTGACGGCTTTCTTGTACGAAGGACGAAAAAATTCTTTTGATCCAGTCTGAAATCTTTTTATCTGCTCTCTTTCGACTTTACCCGTTACAGGCTTACCGCACACTGTTTGATTTTTGAACTTAAATATTCGTAATATTTATAGTCACCGCTGAAAGACTTGTGCTAGAATACAAGATTATTTTGTCTCCTTTTAGTCATTGAAGCTAAAGGTTATAT
>JAFGJP010000060.1 GCA_016929035.1 Candidatus Auribacterota bacterium
GATCGTAAAGATTACCAAAGGCTCCGGAAATAATGAGAAGTATTCCAGCAAGTGAAAGGATGTCATGAAACGTGCTTCTGAAAAGCAGGAAGAGAAGAGCGATCAGGATGACGCCTGAAAGGATCGTCAGAAAAAGGTTTTTGTTCTGCCATGAGCCGAACGCCGCCCCTTTGTTGAAGACAAGGGTGAAGCAAAGCCATTTTCCCCACACAGGAACGCTCTCTCCCTGTCCGAAATGAGACAGAAAGTATTCTTTGGTCATCCTGTCCAGAAAAAAGAGCAATGCAACAGGAATCAAAAATTTAAGATTGCTCTTTTTCAATTTCTGACTCACACGTAAAACAACGCTCCGCATAAGGTATCGCGTCGAGCCTTTTCGTCGTGATTTCCTGCCCGCACATCTCACAAATGCCGTAAGTCTGGTTGTCAATTTTTTCTATGGTTCTGTCGATGGCTTGAAGGATCTCGTTTTCACGGCCGGCAATATTGATGGCAAATTCGCGATCAAAATTGTCTGTTCCGGCGTCAGCCATATGAAGGGAATATCCGGAAAGATCTCCTGAAGAATCGCGCATCTGTTCTTTCAGATGATCGCGGGTGAGGTTTTCGAAAACTCCTTCAATTTTTTCTTTCAGCTCTATGAGTTTTTTTCGATAGTTCTCATAATCTTCTTTTTTCATATTACGTCCATTCGTTGAGATTAAGTTTGTTTAAGCTTTTTTACGACATCCATGCATTCAGTACAGATATCTTTGTGAACAGAGCTTGTCCCGACGCTTGTTTTGTACTGCCAGCACCGGACACATTTTTTTCCGTCAGCCTTAGAGACAGCGACAGAAAGAGGAGAGCCTTTTTCGGCCATGGAGAGTTCTACTCCGGATACGATGAGGAGCTCTCTTAGCTCCTGCGGGTCTGTTTGTTGAAGAAGGCGGTAAAGTTCTTCATCACCTGCTGCAATGCTGACCTTGGCCTCAAGAGCCGAACCGATGAGCTTTTTATTGCGGGCCTCTTCAAGACGGACAAGCACAACGTTTCGCACGTCGATCAGCCTGACATATTTGTCTTCGAGGTTTGCGACATCCTTTGTCATGAAGAACTCCGGCCACTGAGCCAGATGCACGCTTTCAGGATTTTCGTTTTTCTGGAAGTGCTCCCAGATCTCATCGGCCGTGAACGGCAGAAGAGGAGAAATGATCTTGCACAAACCTTCAGCCATGATGTGCATGGCTGTTTGAGCAGAGCGTCTTTCAGGAGAATCAAAATAATCCGTGTAAAGCTTGTTCTTCATAATATCCAGGTAAAATGAGCTCAAGTCCACCGTGCAAAACTGGTAGATGCTCCTATAGACCCGATGAAATTCATAATTATCATAGAATTCTCTGCTGTCCTCGAGAAGAGCTGCGTACCGGGAGAGGATGTAAAGATCGATATCTTTCATCTTTTCCTGCGGAACGGCATTTTTCTTGAAGTCAAAATCAGAGCAGTTCCCCAGAAGAAAGCGAAACGTGTTCCGGATTTTTCTATAAGCATCGGAGATCTGTGAAAGGATGTCTTCAGAGATGCGGATATCGACAAAGTAGTTCATGGAAGCCACCCAGAGCCTCAGGATGTCAGCCCCGTACTTTTCCAGGACTTTCAGAGGATCGACGACATTGCCGAGGGACTTTGACATTTTGCGCCCTTCGCCGTCCACAACAAAGCCGTGCGTAAGAACGGCCTTAAAGGGCTTCTCATCGCCGATGGCTTTGGCTGTCAGAAGAGCTGACTGAAACCACCCCCTGTGCTGGTCAGACCCTTCAAGATAAAGGTCGCACGGATATTCCAAGAGGCTGTTTTCTTTTAAAACAGCCTGATGGCTTACGCCGGAATCAAACCACACGTCAAGGATGTCTTTCTCCTTTTTGAAGGCCGTTCCCTTGCAGTGAGGGCAAGATGTTCCTTTCGGTATAAAAAAGTCCGCCTCTTTTTCAAACCAGATATCTGTGCCGTGCCTTGAGATCTTATCGAGCACACTTTCCTGAACGTCTTTTGTTACAACGACGTTTTCACATGCCGTGCAGTAAAATACCGGGATAGGAACGCCCCATAATCTCTGCCTGGAGATGCACCACTCGGGCCGGTTCTCGACCATGGCCGTGATGCGAGCTTCACCTGCGCCGGGAACCCATTTGACCGTCTTGATATCTCTCAGTGCCGATGCCTTGAGATTGCCTTTTTCAAGAGAAATGAACCACTGGCTTGTCGCGCGGAAGATGACAGGCTTTTTGCATCTCCAGCAGTGAGGGTAAGAATGTGACAGCGATTCGTGATGGATCAGGGAGCCTTTCTTGTCGAGAAGATCGATGATCTTTGGATCGGCTTTGAAAACGTTTTCTCCCTGCATAACGCCGGCTTCTTCAGTAAAACACCCCCTGTCGTCGACCGGAGAGAAAACGTCGAGATTGTAGCGTTGTCCGACGTGAAAGTCCTCCTGCCCGTGTCCGGGTGCTGTATGCACGCATCCTGTTCCCTGGTCAAGAGTGACATATTCGGAAAGAATGACGGGGAGCGTGTCATCGTTCAAGACGTGCTTGTATGTCCTGTGCTCCAGATCCCTTCCCTTGATCTTCTTTAATATTTTTCCTTCGCGAAGACCTGTTTCCTGGTGAAAAGAATTTCTTAGATCCGCGGCGATGATCATGATCTCATGGTCTTTTTCTTCCAAGAGATACTCAAAATCCGGATGCACCGCTATGGCGCGGTTTGCCGGCAATGTCCATGGAGTGGTTGTCCAGATGATGATATATAGAGGCTTTGCAGAATCAAGGCCAAAATCCCGGGCTTTCTGGTTCAAGGGGAACTGGACGTAGATGGAAGGAGACGTCAGATCTTCGTATTCCACTTCAGCTTCTGCCAGAGCTGTTTCGCACTCCGTGCACCAGTAGATAGGCTTTTTGCCCTTGATAATAAGTCCGTTATTGAAAATAGAGTAAAAGCTTTTGACGATCCAGTACTCGTAGCGCGGATCCATCGTGATGTAGGGATCTTCCCATTCTCCGAAAATGCCGAACCTCTTGAATTCTTCCCTTTGGATGTTGATCCATTTTAGAGCGTAATCATGCGCCTTTTTCCGGAAGCTCACCTGATCGACATCATTTTTTGTTGCTTTGAGCTCTTTGAGAAGCCTGTGTTCAACAGGGAGGCCATGGCAGTCCCAGCCAGGTACAAAGGGCGCAAAATAGCCGCGAAGCGTTTTGTACTTCACAACAAAATCCTTGAGGACCTTGTTCAGCACATGACCGCTGTGGATGTGGCCGTTGGCATAGGGGGGGCCGTCATGAAGGATATACTTGGGCTTTGATTTTCCGCTGACTTTTATCTTTTTGTAAAGGTTTGATCTTTCCCAGGCAAGAAGCCTCTGCGGCTCCCTGGCCGTCAACGAGGCCTTCATGGGAAATTGTGTTTGAGGAAGCGTTAATGTTAATTTATAATCCATATTTTCTTAATCTATATATTAAAGTTATATTTTTATATATTAAGTCTTATATTTTGTCAAGTTAAACACAGAATTAACCTAATTAGGAATAATAAGTTAGAAGTTATTAGCTTTATTTATGAAAAAACAGACTCCATTTTCAAAAACCCATTTTCAATTTGTTTATGCGGCCCGAAGAGTGATAGATTTTGTTTTTCCTCTTTACTGCCTTAGCTGCGGGAAGAAGATCTCCACGCCTTTTTCCTTTGCTTTCTGCCGAACCTGTTTTCGAAGGCTTGTCTTTATTCGTGATTTTTCCTGCTCGCTTTGCGGCCGTCCTCTTCCCGGGGATCCGCAATCCTCGAGCCTCTGCCGGCAGTGCCGTGAAAACAGATACGCTTTTGACAGGTGCTTTTCATCTCTTGTTTTTACAGAGACCCTTAA
>JAFGJP010000309.1 GCA_016929035.1 Candidatus Auribacterota bacterium
AAACTTCTAAAGATAATAAAAATAATTATCAAAATCCAGACACTTTAGTTAGCTTTAATTATCATTACAATTTAGATCAAGATTGGATTCTCAGTTATGACATAAAAAGGGTTAATAGAAATTTACGTAATTGTTTTTTCATTAGTCAAGAGGATGTAAAAGATAAAGAAGTTTTGATAATTGGCTGCGGGAATGGAGCTGAAATAAGGGCATTTTCTGAATTAAAACCGTCATATATTATTGCTGTTGATCTTACAGATTCGATTAATAAAGTTGCACAGAATGTTTTGGATGTAAAAAATGTGACAATCATACAAGCAGATGCTTGCAAACCTTTATTGTTGAAAAATTCTGTAGATGTTGTTTTTTGTGATGGCGTGCTTCCTCATGTTCAGGAACCGGTTAAAATGATTGAGAATATGGTTGAAATGACAAAACCGGGTGGTGTGGTTTGGTTCCGCACCATGCTGAAAACATCAATTGGGAGAGACCTATTATATGTTTTACCAAGAAGAATATTAAGAGGTATTTTTAGAAGATTACCGACATCTGCATTCTGGAAATTATGCTATTTGTTCGGTAAACTTGCCAACATACCACTGATTGGTCGAATAGCAAAATTGGCTTTTGTTTATTATGATCCATATGACAATTCAGTGAAAGTCACACAGCTTGCTAATTATAGAAGATATGGCGAGCATGCATACCGGCGTCGTTTTAGCAAAGAGTATTTAAAAAAAGTTTTAATAGAAAAATATCCAGGGGCAAAAACGCAAATATTAGGTAATGTTTTTCGAATTGAAGTTATGTAGGCAGAAATATAATTGATATTAATTCTTTTAATTCGATGTTAATTGATTAAATTGTAAAAAGTTTATAAAAATAAAAAATATTTCAAAATAACATGAAAATAAACAGGAAAATATTGTTAATATTGAAAAATTTATTTAACGAGGTTAAGAGAAAAAAGAAAGAATTATTATTGTTGTGTATTAATATTATTATTGCCTTTCTTGTTTGTGAAGTTATTTTACGCATGATTATTTTTCATACACCGGAAGGGACTTTTCGGATCGTCAAGGATCCCGGCTATTATGCAGAGCCTTATGAAGACGACTACTGGTATCTGTGGTACAGATTTGGAAAAAGCAAAAAATACGCTGTCGGAGAAGAAACCAGGAAAGTATCGTTAAAAAACTTTTATGACAATTGGCCAGTCAGCCTGCGTCCCGACGCTTTACTTGGTTATTTCAGAAAGGAAAATGTGACAATTCCGGGCCATGAAACGTCTAACTTTGCGACAAGGTCTTTAAAGAAGTACAGAAGAGAAGGGGAAAAGATACTTTTTTATGGCGATTCTTTTGTGGAGTCACAGGCTTTTTCTGATGATACCATTACGGCCAAAATAGAGAGGAAAACTGGAATCGATACACTGAACTACGGGGTGGGTGGGTATGGATTTGATCAGATATACCTGCTTTTCAAGGAAACATACGCTCAGTTTGATGTACACCAGTGCATTATCCTATTTGGTCTGACACCAGATGACCTTGACAGACTGCTTCTAAAAGTGCGTACGTCACCAAAGCCCTATTATCTGATAAACAATGATCGGCTGGTTCTCAAAACAGAACACATAGATAAGAATAATCTTGAGTCTTTTTATAATAGTTATGACTTACCTTTAAAATCTTATTTGCTTGGCCTCATGAAAAGAAAAATGGGATTGTCTTTATTTTGGGACATAATCAATAAAGAAGAAGTTGAAAGGAAGAAAAATCAGATAACTCAGCTTATCCTGGAAAAGCTGAGTGATATAAGATATAAGAAGAGGTTAAAAATCTATTTTGTTCTTTTTTATCCTGAAAAGGATATTTATACGGAAGAAGATCCTCATCTTCTATTAAAAAAAATGTTGAAGCAAAATAATTTTTCTTATCTTGATTTGCGTGAATGTCTTAAAAAGCACATCACAAAGACGAATTTGGGATTGGAAAATTTTTATCACGGACATCCTTCATCAGAAGGAAATGAAGTTTTTTCTGATTGTATTATAAAATATATTTTAAAGTAATTAACTAAAGACCAAAGCAGGATTTCTATAAGTCCAAATATGTATCATGAAAAAATGATTGAATTGAGGTAAATGGTTGAAGGTTCTTTACATATCACCGGTTTTCCCTAACTTGAATCACAGCGCGGCTGAGACCCGTTGCAATCAGCTATTCCCTTACTTAAATAAAAAAGTTGATCTTAAAGTCATAGGGTATGGCAGCGAAAAAGAGCTTATCCCTGCTGATCTTGCTGATAGATCTTTTATAGTTAAAAAGAGAGATTCAAAAATGGGGTTTTTTTTGTCCTCTCTTTTTTCAAGGTACCCCAGATCTTTTTTCAAATATTATGGTTATCATGTCAGAAAGACTATACGAAAAATATTGAGTGATTTTCAGCCGGACATAGTCCACTTCGACACATTGAAGACGGTTTGCTTGGCAAGAGAGATAAAAGACGCAAGGATCGTTTTTCATGTGCATGACTCGCAGACTAAACAGATCAGGACCCGGATGCTTAAGAAGAGAGGCTATTTAAGAATGGCAGATACGTATCTCCAGTATTTCAAAGTAAGATATACTGAGAAAAGTTATTATTTAAGGTCTGATGCCTGTATTGTCGACTCTTTAAGCGATGCCGGTTATTTAAGGGCTTTGAATAAAAATATCAATGTAAAAGTTATTCCATTGGGTTTCGATCAAAATATTTACAATCCTGAGGGTAGTAAAGCGAAAATGCCGGAGGGATCATTGATATTCACAGGAAGCATGAAGTCTGTACAAACGGCCGTAGCAGTTGAAGAGCTTGTAGAAATGATCATGCCGCAAATATGGGATAAAAGGCCTGAAACAACTCTTTTTCTTATAGGGGCTAATCCGCTGAAAAAAATCAGGGAATATGGAGAAATTGATAAAAGGATAATCGTTACCGGTTTCGTAGAAAATCTTTCAGATTATCTAAGAGGAGCAGCGGTTTATCTTTGCCCATTGAGGGTCGGTTCCGGGATGAAGACAAGGGTTATTGAAGCTCTGGCCTGCGGTTGCCCGCTAGTAACTACACATGAAGGCGTAGAGGGACTCAAAGCCGATGATGAAAGCCTGCCTCCCTGGATAATCGGAGAAGCACCGTCAGCACTAGCGGAAAAAACATTGATACTTTTAAAAGATAAAGAGTCACAGCAGGAGTTATCCATTAAAGCGGCGGAATTCGCATTGAAACAGAATTCATGGAAGGCTGTATCCGAAAAAATAGTCAAGTTATATGAAGAAATTCTTGCCTGATCGGTTGATGTAATCCCAAGATTTTAATTATTTAAATGAATAACGATAAGCCCATATTTATTATCGCTAATCCCCGTTCCGGAACCACGTTGCTCCGTCTGATATTGTCATCTCATTCGAAGATCTTAATCCCTCCGGAATCTACATTCATAGCGCAATACTTTTCCCGCTACGGACATTTGGAAAAGATGAACAAAAAAGTTATTCAAAAATTTTTAAGAGAGCTTTACGACGACGCACAATTGGAAAAAAGATGGGAAATATCTTTTCAAAATTATTTTGATCACTGGGCAGAGCGATATGTTGGAAAATCCTTTGCCGATGTGTGCGCGTCCTTATATAAATATTATGCTGAAGAAAAAAAAATGTCCAAAAAGATTTGGGGAGATAAGAACGTTGCTTATAGAAATTATCTGGATCTTCTTTTCTGGCTTTATCCAAACGCCAGATTTATCCATATCGTAAGAGACAGCAGGGCTGTTTTTGCGTCATATAAAAAGCTGTTGAACGTACGTCATCCCAATGCTCCTTGTGTCACAAAAGACCCGGTTAAGTTTTCCTCTATCTGGCTGGATTCTGTTTTGAGAATCGAAAGTTTTTTTTGCACTCACAAGGCGTGCAGAAGCATCACTATCCGCTATGAGGACATTGTTTTACAGTATGATAAAACAGCTGAAGGACTGTGCTCTTTTCTTGAGATAGATTTTGAAAAAAACATGAAAGAGTTCTATCTCATTAATGAGAAATACAATCTCGAGCCAAAAAATTTTGATGAGTGGAAATGGCGCGCGCGTGAGCCTCTTACTGATGAGAGAGTCAGCCGATGGAGAAGCGAGCTGAGCGATGATGAAAAAGGTATCATCAGCTTTCTGACCGGGCAGGAGCTCGTTAAATTCGGATATGAAAAGCGCGGTATCATCAGCGAGGCGCAAAAAACGCTCAATAGCAAAAACGGCAGAATATTGAAGAGATGTTTGATAAAGTTTCGACTAAGAGGCATATTGCGCAATATCCGCTTCAGAATAGTTGTGTTTAGAAAAGCAATACGGTCATTAGAGGGATTTTGGCCTTTTAAAAACAGCAGATAAAATGATTTCAAGAGAATGTCCGTGATTTGCCTACAGGAGAAGGTGAACCTATGAAAAAGTACATACCACAAATAGAACCATGGATACAAAAGGATGAAGTGCGTGAAATTTCTGAAGTTGTCAGAAGTACATTTATTTCAGAAAACAAGAAAACCGAGTTATTTTTAAGCTTAATAAAGGAATTTACCGGCTCGAAATACGCAATAGCCATTTCAAACGGCACGCTGGCACTGGCAGCCTGTCTTATGGCAGAGAATATCGGGCCAGGCGACGAAGTTATTGTTCCGGATCTAACTTTCATAGCGACAGCAAATGCCGTCATTTTAACAGGCGCAAAACCGGTTTTTTGTGACGTGGATAGAGAAACAGGATGCATTGATTCTGATGACATGCTGCAATGCATTACAAAAAGAACAAGGGCGGTTATTCCGGTCCATCTTTACGGCCTGATGGCTGAGATGGCAAGCATTAACAGAATAGCTCAGGCTCATCACCTTGTCGTTATCGAAGATGCTGCCGAGGCTTTTGGCGTTTTTTATAATAAAAAGCATGCAGGGACATATGGATCGTACGGAACATTTTCGTTCTATGCCAATAAGACAATAACCTGCGGAGAAGGCGGCGTTATTCTGACAGATGCTTTGAAAAGATACAAGCAGATTTACAGAGTAAAAAATCATGGACGTGATAAAAAAGGAACATTTATTCATAAATCGATCGGTTATAACTTTTGCTTTTCAGATCTTAACGCGGCAATAGGTGTTGCTCAGTTTAAAAAGATCGACACGATCATGAGCAGAAAAAAAAGAAATTTCGATACGTATAAAAAAAGACTGTCTCATCTTAATGGAATAAAGATAATGGAGCCAGACAGGAGAACACGTTCGAATTACTGGTTCTGCAATGTATTGACACAAAAACCTGCCGCTTTTGCCAGCTATCTTCATGAGCACGGCGTCGGGACAAGAAGGCTGTTTTATCCATTGCATCTGCAGCCATGTTATAAAGGACTTGTATCAAAGAGACAGTATGAGTCATCCACGCGCCTATACAGCAAAGGATTGAGCCTGCCATCGAGCTCCACGCTGACTTTAAAAGAATTACATTATATTTGTGATTTGATCGAGAGATATTTCAAATAAAGTCTGTGCATGTCTGGATAATATTAGCATTGTCGGAATAAAAAAGTTCCAGGAGGTTTTTATATGTTAACCAGTTTGTGGAAAAAGATGAAAGGCTTTGTCCGTCCCAGATACTGTAAAAGGTATTACAGCCATTTCATTAAAATGCACCGAACGGCAGAAGTGCACTATGAAAGAAATCTTCATATTGGCAAATATAGCTATATTGGCCCGAATTGCTACTTGAATGCAGAAGGGGGAATCACTATTGGTGAAGGGACGATATTCGCTCCTTGTGTGGTCGTGCTCAGCTCTTCGCATGACTATAAAAACGGAGGTATGCTTCCTTATGATATCTATGATGTACATCGTAAGGTTATCATCGGCAGAGGTGTTTGGATCGGTTACGGCGCCATGATCTGCCCGGGCGTAACAATTGGGGACGGGGCTGTCATCGCCATGGGTTCTGTTGTTACAAAGGATATTGGAAAAGGTGAAATCGTTGGAGGCAACCCGGCACGAACAATTGGGACCCGGCCTGAAAAAGAGGTCGAAGATAATATCGCAGAGGAAAGATATTTTCATAGAATCTATTGGAAGCGGGAAAGGTTGAGAAAAGTTTCGCAGAGAAAGTGATTTGATATTTAAGATAAAACGGAAATTGAATAAGAAGAATATATGAAAAAATTTTTCATACGACTTCGAAGGCTGAGAAAAGGTTCGTCATTGACCTCAATCTTTTTCAGGGGCGCCACCGCATCGTTTTCCATCAAGGTCCTGAGCGTTGGAACGTCTTTTTTTATGCAAGTCTTTCTGGCCAGGCTTCTGGGTGTCGAGGAGTACGGGATCTATGTTTTTGCGATGAGCTGGATGAACTATTTTATATTGACTGGCCGTCTGGGAATGGACATGGCCTCTGTCCGATTTGTGGCCTCCTACAATGCGGAGAAAAAATGGAGCCTTTTAAATGGATTTATCAAAAGGTCAACGACAATATCTCTTTTATCATCATTAATTGTTGCAGCTGCAATTTTAGCTGTTTTAAGCTTTAAAGAAGTCACAGGTTCTCCTCATCTGAGATTAACGTTAAAAATTTCCGTATGGCTGATACCGGTCACAGCCCTTATTTTAATCAATGAAGAAAGGCTCCGTGCGCTTAAAAGGATCGTTCAGTCTCAGCTCCCGGAACACATTATCCGTCCGGTAATGCTTACTTTGGGACTTTTTATCGTGTATTTTCTGATAGGAAAAAAAATCGAATCTTATACAGCGATGACCATCAACTGCATCGCTTCTTTCCTGACTCTTTTCATGACTTTGTATTTCTTCCGAAAAGCGCTTCCGTCAGAAGCTTCAGGGGCCAAGCCTGAATATAATATGAAGGTGTGGGTTCCGGTTTCCTTCTCCATGCTTCTCATAACCTCTCTTAATATCTTTAAAGCAAAAACAGACGTGATCATGGTCGGCCTTATAACGTCGGCGACCGATGTCGGTATTTACAACGCGACAAAGCAGCTGACAACGATCATGCTTTTCGGCCTTGTCGCAGCCAACACCATCATCGGACCGATGGTATCTGAGCTTTATGCTGAAAAGCGCATGAAGGAACTGCAGAAAATAGTTACCCTGGCTGCCAGGGGAATTGTTTTATTCACTTTGCCGATTTTCCTGCTTTTTTTATTTAAAGGAGAGATGGTGCTGGGTTTTTTCGGAGATAAATTCAGACAGGGGCATCTGGCTCTTGCTATTATTGCTGTTGGACAGCTTGTCAATGCTTTTGCCGGGCCGGTGGGTTTTATCCTTACCATGACCGGCCATCATTTTTCTGTAACAAAGATACTCGGATATGGTGTTCTTTTAAATATTCTGTTGAACCTGATATTTATACCAAGGTGGGGAATAAACGGAGCGGCCGTTTCACATATGGTTTCTACGATATTCTGGAATGTCGTTCTTGCATATCTTTCGATTAAAAGGCTGGGAATAAAAGGAACGGCGTTATGACGTTTATTGTTAAGGTGCTTTAAATTGGTTTCTGATATCAAGAATCGTTCAAAGCTAAGCAGACTGCTGCTGTCCGTCATTTTCTATTTTCCGCCGGTCATGGGTGCCTGCATGCTTTTTACCGGTGTTTCGAATTTCTACGCATATTCAGGGATCTTTCTTTCGGTTGCCGCGCTTTTAGGGATAATTTTCTTTAACAGTTTCTCTTATAGAGATAAAATATTTGCCAATACGGTTTTCTTTTCTCTCATATATCTTTATCATGGCAAGATGGTCTTTTGCCGGATATTCCCCGAGTCTGTAAAATATGCAGAAAGAGGCATTCTGTCAAACTATATTGATGATCCATCCGTATGGGAACAAGCCTTTTTTCTCAGCTCTCTGGCTCTGGCAGTAACAGTGATGTCTGTTATGTTATCCCGTGCGTTGGCTGTTCCATTTTTGCAGCACAATGCAAAAAAGGGCGGGATAACGCTTTCAAAAAAGATCTATTTGATGTTCCGGGATAGAAGACTTGAGCTGTTCATAGTCGCAGGAACGCTGTTTGTTGCCGTTATTAGTTTAAAGATGTTTTATTTTAAGATCGGGCAGATGGGTGTTCGCTCTGTTGTCCTTCCTTTCCGACTGAGCGGATTTATTTATTACAGCCACAAGATCGTCGTTCCTGTCATTGGCATCATTTTTCTAACGTTTTCAAAGATATACAAAAAAAAGATTTATTTTATATTGGCCTGTGTTGTTTTTATCTCCTATATATTCATTGAGATTATTGTTAGAAGCAGTCGAAGTTCGGTTTTTTTTGTTGCTATCTGGTTTATTTTATTTTACACCATCACATCGAAAGACAGCATTAATTTAGCAATTAAAATATTTTTATTTATGGTTATAGTTGGAACAATCAGTTTTCCTTTTATTACTGCGTACCGTTACAGCCTTCGGACAGGAGACTCAGTCGGAACAGTATTAGAAAGATATATGAACGCGATCTCTATAGAAGAAAACAGTTATTCTGAATCAGTTTTATTTAAAGTGGCGACAAGGTTGAACGGAGCAGAAGGACTGATGATTTTAATAGGTGAAAAATTAGAATCCATTATGAAAGAGCTGCCCGAAAACGTTAAATTGATCGATTACTATACCTTTGATGTCATAAAGAGCCCTGAAGACATTCCCATATCCCGGACGCCCGGTTTTCTCGGCAATCTCTACATGGTCAGAGGCGCTACGGCCATTATCTTGGGATGCTTTTTATTCAGTTTTTTGTTTTACTGGCTTATTTTGCTGGGAGAGGCGTCCTGGTTCAGATCGGGAAAGGTCTATCAGGTGATGATGTTATCAGTTCTTATACAGGTCATTATGGGGGGCTGGATAAAGCTGCTGCTAAAGTTGACAATCATATTTTTTGTGTTTTTCTTTGCCGAAGGATTAAGCCGTCTGCCATTTTTTAGGCAGAAAAAGGAGTTTAAAGGAAGAGTTGTTTTTTATGAAGAAGATGGGGAGGAGCATCATAGGAAATAAACCCGACAAAAATGACCTCTTGCAGCGTAAGGCTGTTATGATAATCAGTTTTGATACCGAGCTTGGCTGGGGCGCTGTAGAAAATGGTCTATGGAGAGACCGGCAGCAGCGCGGCGTTTACATTCGAACACGTTCAGTTGTCGCTGAACTTCTCTCTCTGATGAAAGATATTAACGCTCCTTCTACCTGGGCCTTTGTTGGGAGAATGATAGAAACGGAAAAGGGAATATCGGGACGATCAGAGCTGAAAATCCCTTCCAGGCTCCTTTATGAGGCCCTTAAGTCAGCTGACAGCCATACGTTTGAAGGGAATGATATTTTTAAGCAGGTTGCGGATGCGGGCATGGGGCATGAAATCGCATGGCACAGCTATTATCATGTTTGCTTTGATTCTCCTTTAATTGACCGGGAATACATGAAGCTCGACATGGAGAAGGCAAAATCTATCGGCAAAACATACGGCATTGAATTCTGTTCATTTATTTTTCCACAGAACATTGAGGGCTATCTTGACCTGATATCACAGCATGGATTCACATCGTGCAGGGTTCGGCCAAAAGCAAGACTGTCTGTATGGGGGCGCCTTGGCAAAACGCTTGATTTTTTGTTTTATGCTCCTCCCATGAGTTATAATATGGGCGAAGTCGGCGGGCTGAAGAAATTTTCTGGATCGATGTTTTTTAATCCCGGCAGAAAAAGAAAGAAGTGGATTACCCTTTATAAGAGGAGAGCGATTAAAGGCATTAAAAAAGCTGTTCAAAGGGCTGAGTGCTTCCACCTGTGGTGCCACCCTTTTAATTTTGCAGAAGTGCCGGAACTTTTTGAAGCTTTTCAGTATATCCTGAAGCTAGCATCAGAGGAAAGGGACAAGGGACGCCTTTCCATACTGACCATGGCCCAGTATAGACAGCTTTTTAAATAAAATCATTTATGAAAATATTTAAAAAGATAAAAAATACTGATAAATACAGAGGCAGGCTGTTGAAAGAAGTCGTGTTGCGGGGGATCGTTGCAGCTTATCGCCTGAGCGCGATAAAGACGGCTGTTCGTCTTTTTTGTGCTAAAAAGTATCCTGAAAAGTGGATTTTTATTGTCGGGTGCTATAACTCGGGGACAACGCTTTTGCAAAGGATCCTTGGCCGACATCCAGATATTTCAATACTGCCCCGTGAAGGCGTTGTGCTGACGTCGCATCTGCCGAGACCTGAGGATTACGGCTGGACAAGAATGTGGATAAAATGCAGGGATAGAATAGCTTTTATACCTGAAAAAGATGAAGAAAGGGCCGAAAGGATCATCGCTGACTGGAGCCCTTTTTATGACGGAAAGAAAAAAATATTCCTGGAAAAGTCCATAACTAATCTTTTGCGGATGGAGTGGATAGATATGAATTTCAAAAATGTTTATTTTATCGGCATAATAAGGAATCCCTATGCTGTGGCAGAGGGAATAAGAAGAAAGGCTGTTCCGTCCGGACCTGCCAGAAAGGAGATTTCTGGAATATATCCCATTGATCTTCCTGCGATGCAGTGGCGTGAAGCGAACAACATCCTCAGGGACAGCGCGGAAAAGGTGAAGAATTTCCATTTTTGCCGATACGAGGATCTTGTAAAAGATCCGGTAGGTATTTTGAAAAAGATATTTCGATTTTTACAGGTTTCTTGCCCTTCAATGGATTTCAAAAACGGCCTTCTCACATTTGAAGAAAAAAAAGAATATTTACAGAATATGAACCCAAAAAGTATAGAGAGACTTTCTTCAAAAGATATAAATACTATTAATGATGTTATTGGATCGGATATAAAAGGCTTTTTATATGAAATACTTTAGCAGAGAACAGCCTGTAAACATGAAGAAGAGATCTATTTTTTATAGAAAGGCTGAGGCTTTTTTCAGAAGGTTCATGGTTTATGGCTTTTCCTCCAGCCTGCCTCTTTATATAGTCACAGAGTATCCAAAATCAGGAGGATCATGGTTTTCACAGATCCTTTCTGATTATTTACAGATCCCTTTTCCAAGAAACCGCTTTCCCCGATTTGGGTCCTGCATTATGCACGGGCATTACCTGTATTTCCCGACAATGAGAAACGTGTTTGTCGTAGTGAGAGACGGCAGGGACATCATGGTGTCTTATTATTTTCACTGCTTTTTTAAGAATGACAGATATAACGACCAGCTTGTGGAAAAAACAAGGAAGGCTTTGCCTTTTGATGATTACAGCGACATAAGGTCAAACCTGCCGCGTTTTATTGAATACAAGTTTTCGGTAAGAAAACATCCTCGCTTTACATGGAAGGAATTTGTTGAAAGCTGGCAGGGCAAAAAAGCGTGTTTTGTCAAGTATGAGGACCTGTTGAAAGATACGCTTCAGACTGCGGGAAAGGCAATACAGGAAGTCTGCAGAATGCCCGTTGAAAAGAGTAGGCTTCAAAGCATCGTTGAGAAATATTCCTTCAAGAGCCAGACAGGAAGGGCGCCGGGTTCTGAAAACAGAAAAAGCTTTCTGAGAAAGGGTGTCTCCGGCGACTGGAAAAATTATTTCAATAAAGAGTCTAAAAGGATCTTTGGTTATCATGCTGGAGATAAATTAATTGAATTAGGTTATGAAGAAGATAGCAGATGGGCAGACAATTAAGTACAGAGCTCATCATATCAAGGCTAAACAGAGTATGACAAGAAAATCAGTTTTTTTATAAAAAGTATTTTTAGTATTATTCGATAAAAAATAGTTGAGAAAATAAAGGAAACAGTTGTTAAGAATATTTATAGGCAAAAGGATGTGCGATGAATAGCAAGGAAATATTTTATCCTGAATCAAGATTTGGCGGATTTACAGATATTGACGGAACAGTAGCGTTCTTCAACAGAGTCAATTCGCTTCTCGATCCTTCATTTGTCGTACTTGACATAGGCTGCGGAAGAGGGGCATACGCTAAAGACAAGGTATTTTTAAGAAAAAATCTTAGAATACTGAGAGGTAAAGTCGATAAAGTTATAGGAATCGACGTTGATCCAAGCGCCAGGAAAAATCAGTTTATCGATGAGTTCCGCCTTATAGAAAATGACTCCTGGCCCGTTGAGCAGGACTCTGTTGATTTAGCTGTGTGCGATAATGTTTTGGAACATATCGAAAATCCTGATAAGTTTTTTTCTGAAGTCTGCCGTGTTTTAAAAAACGGCGGTTATCTCTGCATAAGAACGCCAAATCGATGGAGCTACATTTCAATCGCAGCGAGGCTTATTCCTAACAAATACCACCATAAAGTGACTTCAGCCGTTCAGGAAGACAGGCAGGAAGAAGATGTTTTCCCGACATTTTATAAGTGCAACAGCATTGGGAAATTGAAACGTATTATGGCAAAGAATCAGTTCGACTGCGTTGTCTATGGCTATGAAGCTGAGCCAAGCTATCTCTCGTTTTCAAGGATCGCTTATTTTTTTGGTGTTCTTCATCAAAGGCTTGCCCCCGGATTTCTCAAGGCAGTGATATTTGCGTTTGGAAAGATTAATAAGAATTCTGTTTAACAAATAATTGATTTTGATAATAATTTTGTGATTCTGCTTCCTAAAACTGAACGATTGACAGGATAATGCTCC
>JAFGJP010000061.1 GCA_016929035.1 Candidatus Auribacterota bacterium
AAACAATATGATATCTGGCAATAGTCTTGCAATAATATGAAAACCAGCATTTTAAATTGATTTACCTTTTGACGCAATAGGGAAAAGAGAAATTAGTAAGAAGATTTTAGCCGCTTCTTTAGAACGTTTACCCGCCAGAGCTTTGTGGAGGGCAAAGAGGCGCGAAGGGAACTGATTAAAAGTCTTGGGGAATAAGTGTTAAAGGATACAAAGTGAAATGTTCACTTAAAGCTGAGACTGCTTTCAGTCTCTTTGAATGTATATCAAGGCATTTTCACTGAAGCTTTCAGGATAAGTTCCTTCCTGATACTCGATTCGAAGAACCGCACGGTCACCTGTCTCATCGATTTCGAATATTCCGAAGTACGTCGGTCCGTATTCATTCATTATTATCTTGACCTGATGTGTTTCATAATTGACTTCAAATGTCCCTTTGAGATGCCAGGGAGCGCTCCAGTCTTCCAGATGGCGGTCCTGAGCCATAACAACGTTTCCTGTAAAGTAAGGATTATCTGCTTCAATAAAAGTCAGAATATCATTGGGAAAGCCGATGCCTTCCGGAGAATTGAGTATATACCATGAGCCGTGCAGTTTTCCATAATTTCCTTTATGCAGGTAGACTTTGTTTGTTAAATACGGCTGATAGGGTTCAAATCCCCAGACTTTTGTTCCATCATTCACATAAGGCTCGATGACTTTTTCTTTATAGGTATCAACCAGGGTTCTCTTATCTGTATCATTAAGATAATCAAAAGGAGAAACGTAGACTCCGCCTTCCCATGCCTCAGGGCCGTCTGTCCTGCCTCTATCTATCAAACTGAATTCAGCGCTTGATTGATGCGGATCAAAACTCATCCCAAGACCGATAAGGTCACCCTGAGAAACAATATCTCCTTCATTGACATAAGGAACCATGATCTCCATGTGAATGCCTTCCAGGCTGGAGCCGTAGTCAATGAAAATATGATATTCTTCTTCATTCCATTTCACCTCTTTGACAACTCCATCAGCCCAGCTTTTGACAGGAACACCGGGTTTGAGTTCAATCCAGACATGGTCTAATCCCTCTATATGACCGCCTGCATGCAGACCAAACCCGCCTATGCCGCCATGGTTATTAAAAAGAAAATCATCAATATTGGCCGGAAGAGACAGGCGTACAGGTGATGCTTCTTTTGGCAGGGAATAAGTAAAGTATTCAAATTCAGGGTCAGGGGATGCCTTTAACGGTGAAAATCTGGCCGGGTCTGTGCCATCCTGAACTTCATATCCGTCAGATAATCCGTCATTGTCTGAATCAAAATCCAGAATATTGATCAACCCGTCATTGTCTTTGTCAGAATGATAGGTCATGTTCTCACGCTGGGTCCAGTAGTTGAGTTCTATTAGATCATCCATACCATCTTCGTCTGAATCCTTCTTGAGAGGATCGGTCCCATAGGTATAGACTTCCTCGCCATCTTTCAGACCATCTCCGTCTGTGTCAGACAGGACAGGGCTGAGATTTTGCAGTGTTTCTGCCAGGTCATTGATTCCGTCAAAATCACTATCAACACTCCCGGGATCTGTTCCGGCCTCGAATTCTTCGAGATTCGTAAGTCCGTCATTATCCATGTCCTCCATGGCGTCAGCAGGATCATTGAAATCCATACCGTATGACAGCTCCCAGTTGTTGAGGATACCGTCACCATCTCCGTCCGTATCGACGAGCGGGTCATAATGATAGGAAGAATGATCACTTTCGTTGTTGTACGAATCCAAGGCCGTCACAAGGAAATCATAGGCCTTGTCATTGGCAAAATCAAAGAGCGTGAATTCTGAGGCAGTCAGGAGCTCAGAATTCATTTTTTCATAGACGTCTTTATAAGCAAATTTTTCGACAGCCACGTTTCTGTAAAAAGCTATTTTCCTCAAGGCGCAGACTTCCTTTATCCTGAACCATTTTTGACTTGCGTAGAGGGCTCTTATTTTGATATAGCGGATTTTTTGAGGCTTGATGTCAAAGACCTGAAGTCCCCTGTTCCTTTCCTTGCTTCTGTTAACGACCTGCTTATAGCTTTTGCCGTCTGCCGATACATAAACGCGGTATCTGTACCAGTATTTTGTTTTCGGGCTCCAAAGATTGACAGCTACGCGGTGAACGAGACGTCTTCTTCCCAGATCGATGATGATATCTTTACGCGGTTTGAAATAGGCATAATCTGAATTATTGCTTTTCCCGTTTATCAATCGATTTCTTCTGTATATTAAACTTCCTTTGACTCTGGCGCCTCTGCTTCTCAGAGCATAGTCAGTATATCTAAACCTTTTTTCCTTCACGGTTTCATAATAGGAATATTTTTCTTTGTAAAAATGATAGATATTGTATCCTGAAAGATCCGATTCCGTATTGTCATCCCATGCAAACTCAAGGCGGTTATCTGCATAGGCCACGTTTACCCCGTCGGGTGAGAAAGGCCTGCCGGACGTAGCCGAGACCGCTTCGCTCTTTTCGCTTTCCTTCTCTGTCCAGTCGACAGCGGAGATCTCATAAGAGCAGTCGGTTCCCTGGATCAGTCCTGTATCCGCATAGGTCGTACCTCTGACGACATCCTGGTTGATTTTTATTCCATCTCTGTAAACATTGTATCCCTTTATATCGATCTCTGTATTCGCACTCCATGAAAGGATAAGTGAGTTGTTGCCTGGATCATCGATGGAAACGCCTGCCGGTGCATCTGGCGTTATGCCGTCGTCAGGAAAGCTTGTCATAATCCTTATATCATCGATAAGCCATCCCTCGTAATTGTTATAAAACGAATCTTTTGTATCGAAATAGAAACGGAAGAAGATGGTCTTTCCAACATAAGAATAAAGATCAAGATTGATTTCTTCCCATGCGGAAGCAGATTTTGTCGCCTGATACAGCGTCGTCCAGTTCACCCCGTCTTCAGATATCTGAACGCTGGCAACATCGTAAGGAGAGTAGTCTTCTGTTTTGAGATTATGTCTGAATTTAAGAAAGGCGTTATTGAGGCCATTCAGGTTGATCGGTGTGCTTGTTGTCAGAAAACCGTGGTTTGTCGATCCGGTGTCGTATGTCTTTGTGCTTTCCATGCCATAGTACCAGGCATGTGTCGGAGAAGATGATTTAAAATCGGTAATATGCCACATGCCGTTTTCTCCGGCGTTGTTTGAGCCTGAGACTGTAAACATTGAAGAGCCGTTTTCTGTATCATCGAAGAAGACGGGGATCTCAATATATGTTTTGATATTGTAGAACTGACCATCATTATCATCCGTTGTTTCATTTCCCGCCGGATCTGCTGCACCGAGTTTTATTTCATAAGTCGTTCCTGTCTCCAGATCTTCCAGAAGAGCACTGTGATTGATACCCATAACGGTTTTTTTTGTTAACCAGTCTTCTGTTCCTTTTTTCCGGTAATATGCTGTACCGATACAGTCTTCATCTGTCATCCAGTTGACGGATATCATATCTGTGCCGCCGGCAAAGATAAAGCGGTGGACAATGGAAGGAACAAAAAGGTCGATTTCAGCCTGAGACGAGACAACAACCAGTTTTCCATTGCCGTTATCTTCGTCGGTGAATTCCGCATAAAGCTTGTCCTTATCGTTGACCTGTATTATCGAGCCGATAATAAACGATGCACTGAAAATGCCTGTCTCAGGGCCTGTCTCGTTCAGCTGGATATCTGTTCCACCTAGATCCGTATCAGAGTACAGATGAACAAAAACGTTGTCGATGTCTTCTGTTGTATCCATATCAAGATCCGTGACGGTCAGAACAGCTTCTGAGTCGTCTCGATAGACTGTTTTATCAAAATGGATATTAGCGGCGCTTGATCCGAAAGTGATACCGCGAACGACAAGAGCGTATGGCTGAGGTCCTGAAGGAATATTCTGGCCGGCCACAGTGACGGTATATGTCCCTGCAGCAGGATTTGGAAGAAAAACAATCTCTTCCACGTTCAGCCGGTCGTATGTGCCGCCTGTTATAGAGTGCCCGGCGGAAAAGACATTTCCTTTATATGTTCCATTGGGCCCGGTCACTGTCAGATCCAGGTCGTTGACAATTTTGACAGCAGAAGCCAGAGACGGGTAATGGTCTGTCCATACGAGAGTGATTTTTAAAGGCTGGACGCCGTCAGAAATAAAAGTATGGGTGCTGCTTTCTGCTGTCTGGAGCCCCTGAGTATTGTCTTCTATCCAGAAAGAGGTCGTGTCACCTGAGAAAAAGAGCGTATTGTCTAGAAGGATTCGTCCCCACCCCTGTCCTGTGCCGGGAACAGGAGAGTCGGTATATTCTCCTGTCATGTTTTCAGCGCTGTTGATCATAGTCGCTTTTATCAGTGCAGCACTGGGAATAAAACTGTTGTCACTGTTTTTTGTGCCTGTCGGATAAAAGCCGTCGATATAGTACTGCCGGACAAGAGCGGCACTTCCTGCATGAGACGGACAGGACATGCTTGTTCCGCTCATGCTTCTGATGCCGGAATTAAAGGTGGTGACATTAAAATCGTTGTCCGCGGAAAGGATATAATAGCCGGGCGCTGTGACTGTCGGCTTGATTCGGCCGTCGTCTGTCGGCCCGTTGCTGGAAAAATAAGCGACATCTTCCTGGTTATTACTGGCGTGGGGCGTTTCGCAGGCTCCGGAGGTTATAATATTTTTGGCCGTACCGGGGGAGCCGACTGTGTTTGTTCCAGGACCTGAATTGCCGGCAGAAAAACAGATAAGAAAATCTTTGTGGTTCCACATGAACTCATCAGCGTCCTGCGAGTAGGATGTATAAGCTCCGTTTACTGCAGAGCCCCATGAGTTCGAATGGATTCTTGCTCCGTCATTATAAGCCTGCTGGAAATAGGTATTGAGGTCTCCTGGAAGACCGATAAGCGATCCTCCGGCGCCGATATCCTGTATGACCAGCTTGGCGCCGTAGGCAATGCCGTTGTATTCGGAGTTTGTACCGAGTGACCGGCCGGCTATTGTTCCTGCCACATGTGTTCCGTGGTCGTGGCTGTCCCAGTCCCCGTTTCCGGCAAGGTCGTGGTAGGAGATGACTTTTCTCTGGTTGAGGTTGACGGCCGGTGTGGGCACCCCCTGCACGGCATCCCAGAAAAAGACCATGTCATAGTCAAGCCCTGTATCTCCCACGCCGACGATCTGTCCCTTACCAGTAATGCCTTTGTTCCAGAGGGGAGTCTCATCATTAATGTTGCTTTGCACGACCCATCTCATCTCATTATTGTCGAGAGTCGGCTCGATATAGGGCTCGATCCATTCGATGTCCTGCTGCTTGGCCAGAGTGATCAGGACATCGTTCAGCTTTGCCTTAGGGACTTCCATGATCATGCGGCTTTTACGCGTTTCGCTTATCTTTAATGAATGGACGTTTTCAAAAGAATCAATGATATTGAATAGAAGAGGAAGCTTGCCTGATTCAAATGTCTGCGCTGTCAGAAGGACCGTCTCTGATTCTTCAGGAATATCATCCACAAGAGGAGAGACATTGTCGTCCTCTTCTTCGGAATCGCTTTCTTCTTTGATGCCTTGTTTTCCTTTCTCCGATGACGGCTGGCGTTTATTTATTCTTTTTGCTTTTTTTATGAGTTCCGTATTGTTATAGAGAAGGCTTTTTGAGATCTTAAAAGCCGGTTGATAAAGGCCTATCCACTGCACGTAAGATAATGAATCAACTTCTTCTTTCTGTAAAGATGTCATCTTTATAATAAAGGCATTGTGAGGAATATAGTCTTCCAGGGAGCATCCTAAAGCCGTGATCTCCTTCTTCCATTCTTCGCAGACAGGAGCGATGAACTGAACAAGATAACGGGCAGGTCTGTCCATAAGATCACTTTCATTTATGGAGAGGTCTTCTGGAAGAGAGACAGGACCGCCGTCTGTTGTAAAACCGCCGGCCTGCAGGAG
The DNA here is from genome assembly GCA_016929035.1 of Candidatus Auribacterota bacterium. Classification (GTDB taxonomy): domain Bacteria; phylum Auribacterota; class JAFGBW01; order JAFGBW01; family JAFGJP01; genus JAFGJP01. Next base: position 5,929 of record JAFGJP010000061.1, read on the forward strand.
GATTGCTTTTGGATTATTGATAAGAGTTCTGGGATCGACCAATGGCTGACCGGCATTGTCATTTTTTTCAACTCTATCGGAAGCGGCATTTTTGTATTGTAAAAAAGTGCAATAGTCCTGATAAGTATCTGGTGTGTTTTTTATTGAGCCGTCAAAAGAGTGATCGATATTTTTTTTGTCAGATCGAAAGATGAACGTGGTCAGGTCATCTGATTCATGTTGTGTTTTGGGAAAAGGATATTTATTAACCTGTAACACGAATGATTTTTGTATAATGGAAGACAGCGGTGATGCATATTTAAGAGAGAAATAGAGAGAGAAGGAGGTAATAAAAAAAATTACAATGATCAGGTAATAATATTCTCTCCTCCTCATAAAAAGACTCCTCAGATGATTGCAGAGCATTTAATATGCCATAAACAAAACACAGGTCGCTGCTATCCAATAAGTTCAACATATAGAAGACGTTAAAGATTTTTTAAAAATGACAGGAAAAGTGATAAAAAAATCAAAAAAATAAAAATGTATCGAAATATAACAAAAAATAAATAATTACAATAATATTGTATCGTTATGTTTCTATTTTATGCGATTTTTTTGCTTTTTTCATAACTTTTTTGTTATTAGCTTTTTTCAGGTTAATTAGGACTGGAATAATATGTTCTATTAGCCAGGTTCTTTCACTGAAAAATCAGGAAATGTTATAAGAATTTTTCATCGGAACGCAGGAGAAAGTAAATCATTTCACATTTCCCTTTGACGACAAATGGAGGATTCCCTATAATTTGGACTTTTAAATGATAATAAATAGAAAATATCATAAAATAAAATTCAAAATGTAAAAGGCATCGCCCGCACAAAGGCGGGTCCGCCTATAGCGGAAAAAACGAAACAAAATATTTGATATTCGAAACACGATACAAGATAATCGATAAATATTAACGGAACTGTAAAGACTATGGCAAATAAAAGAGATTATTATGACATTCTCGGAGTCAGCCGGAACGCCAGTAAAGAAGACATCAAAAAGGCTTACCGGAAGCTGGCCATTCAGTATCACCCGGACAAAAATCAGGGAAATAAGGAAGCTGAAGAAAAGTTTAAGGAAGTCTCTGAAGCTTATGAGATTTTAAGCGATGACCGGAAGCGTGCGACTTATGACCAGTTCGGCCATGCCGGGGTCGGCGGAATGGGCGGCTTTGGCACGGGTTTTGGCGGTTTTGGAGGCGGGATAGACCTCGAGGAAGCTCTCCGGATGTTTACAGGAGAGTTCGGCGCCGGGAGTATTTTTGAAGATCTTTTTGGAGGATTCGGTACATCGACCAGGCGGAGAAGAGGAACAAGAGGACGGGCTGGTTCTGATCTGAGATACGATCTTGTTCTTACGCTTAAGGAAGCGGCCTTCGGAGTCAAAAAAGAGATCAATGTGACCAAGCTTACCTTATGCCCGGATTGCAGCGGAAGCGGAGCGAAGCCCGGAACAGGAAGAAAAGCATGTAAAGACTGCGGCGGCAGGGGGAGTATAAGGACTACCCAGGGCTTTTTCAGCATCAGCCGCACATGCCCGTCATGCCGGGGAGAAGGAGAAGTCATAGAGACTCCGTGCTCTCATTGCAGGGGGCAGGGGCGCGTGAACAAAACAAAGAACATAACTGTCTCTGTTCCCGGAGGCGTTGACACAGGCTCTCGCCTGAAGCTTTCAAACGAGGGTGAAGACGGCTTTCAGGGCGGCCCTCCAGGGGATCTCTATATTTTCATCAGAGTCGAAGATCATGAATTTTTTCAGAGAATGGAAGATGATCTTTTGTGTGAAGTCGATGTTCCATTTCATGTCGCTGTCATGGGCGGCAAAATAGATGTCCCTCTTCTTGACGGAAAAACCGTTGACGTGAAAATACCTGAAGGCACGCAGGGAGGAGAAGTCTTCCGGTTGAAAGGGAAGGGCGTTAGGCATCTCCAGTCTTATGGAAGCGGAGATATGCTGATCAAAGTCAACCTCGAAACACCTGTGAATCTTTCTTCTTCTCAGAAAAAGAAAATGAAGGAGTTTATCGAATGCCTTGAAGAAAAGAATTTCCCA
>JAFGJP010000310.1 GCA_016929035.1 Candidatus Auribacterota bacterium
CATGGCGGCAATGGGAGGAAGCCCCCTTTACCTGGTCATTTCTCTGGGGCTTCCCCGCACAACATCTTTTTCGTCGGTGAAAAGTTTTTTCCGAGGTGTTGAGTCTGCTGTGAATCCTTTCAAGGTCAAACTTGTAGGAGGTGATACGGTAAGGAGCCAGCGGGTTGTTGCTGACACATGTGTGATAGGCGTCGTCAGAGCAGGTGGAGTCCTCAGGAGAATGGGAGCGAAGCCCGGTGATCTCATTTTTGCGACAGGGGCATTTGGATATTCGTTTTCTACAGGATGGCATTACCTTTTTCAGCCGAGAATTAAGGAAATGGAATTTTTAAAGAAGAGGATGAAGATAACATCAGCCATCGATGCATCAGACGGGCTTTATGCGTCTCTTCGAACCCTTAGCCGGGAAAGCCGCGTTTTTTTCCGTATTGATGCGTCGAAGATCCGTTTCCGAAAAAAACAAAGGTCATTCCGCGCATCGTTTGAAGCTGCTCTTTTCGACGGAGAAGATTTTGAACTTGTTTTTACAGGACGGTGCTGGAATTTTGACAGGCTTTCTGAGCAATTTCAGAAGTCTTTTCAGGTTCCTCTGTCTGTCATCGGTCGTGTTGAAGCCGGACAGGGCATGCGCTTTATTGATAAAGAAGGATGGAATATACATGTCAGAGCGAGAGAGTTTCAGCATTTTAAAAAATAAAGTCCAGACTCAGAGCCCTGAAAGCACACGAAAGCTTGCCAGGGAAATAGCTGCTTTTCTTAAGGAAGATGACATTGTTCTTTTTTATGGAGAGCTCGGATCCGGCAAGACGCTTATGATCCAGGAGATCTGTTCTGCCATGAGTATTCCGCCTGAGCAGGTGACAAGTCCCTCTTTCAATATCGTCAGGACATATCACTCCCCCCAGGCGGGTGTTTACATCCATCATTTTGATTTTTACCGGATGGATAAAAATAAGGAGATAGACTTCTTTGAATTTGACGATTATCTTGATGAAAAGGGTATTCTTCTTGTCGAGTGGGCTGAAAGGATTCGGGAGAGGTGGCTGCCGGGGCGGGTGATTCGTATAAAAATATGTGTGACCGGAGAAACTGGGAGGGAGTTCTTGATCGAACCGTGGATATTCTCGGACTGACAACATCGAGCGCGCATGGATCTGTTTCTGTCTTCAGAGGAGGTCGATTTTTCACACAGGCCTTTGAGTCGAGCCTTCTGAATCACAGCTCTCAGCTGATTCCGTCTATTCAGAAAATCCTTAAAGAAGCAGGGATTTTTTTAAGTCAGGTGAAAAGCGTGGCCGTCGACGTCGGCCCCGGCTCTTTTACGGGAATAAGAATGGCCATCGCAACAGCCGAAGCGCTTGCTTTGACGGGAATAAAAAGTATCGGCCTGTCATCTCTGGATATCATGGCCGAAGATGTTACCAGGTATTTTTTAAAATCAGGAAAAGATGAAAAAGAATTCATCATAGCCATTGATGCCGGGCGTCAGGAGTTTTATATGGCTAGATACATTGCCTCTTCAGGGAAAAAGGTTTTTCCAGATGCTCTTGTATCAGAAAGAGACCTAATCAAGCACAGCTCCCCATGCCCTTTATACGGACATCTTCAGAGAAAAAATAAGTCTTTCTCTGCCAGAGACAGGATGCAGGTCTTGTATCCTTCATCAGAAAGTCTTATCGCGCTGGCGGTAAAACGCATGAATGAAAAAACCGGGCTGCTGATGCCAAACTACATCAGGGCCCCGCATGTGATATTAAAAAGAAAATAGAAGATAGAGAATAGAAAGTCGAGAAGAGAAGACAGCCGTAAACCACGTAGGGTTTACGGTCATGAATCCTATGTGGTTCATGAAAGCGAGAGATAAGAAGAAGGATATTCGATACACGATGCAAGATTAAAAAAAGAGAAGCATATAAGCAAAAAGAAAAAGATAAAAATGCATAACCCATGACCTATTACCAATGACCATTGGCATGAGATAAATTTTTGAAAATCAAAGGAATTTAAAAGTCATTGTGTTAAAATAGCAAATATAAAAGGGAAGAAAATGCCTTTTTTTGAAGTCAATCTCAGTAACTACAGACATAACATCGAAACGATAAAATCATTCATTCCGCGAGATTGCAGCCTTATGGCTATCGTGAAGTCAGATGCTTACGGGCTGGGCATAGAGAAAATTTCCAGAGAGGCCCATGATTGCGGCATCAGGTGGTTTGGAATAGCGAAGGCAGAAGAAGCCCTCCTTTTGAGAGATGTTTTGGGAGGTGACGTCCGTATTGTCCAGGTTTCTCCTTTTACTGCAAAGGACGCCCCGCGTCTTGTCGAAGCAGGCGTTATTCCGATTATCAGCTCCATTGATGAAGCGAGAGCGTTGTCTGAAGAGTCTCTTAAGAAGGGCAGGAAGACAAGCGTTCATCTGGGCATTGATACGGGAATGGGACGCATGGGTTTCATGCCGCGAGACGCGGTGACTGTTTTTCAAGAGCTTGTTTCTCTTGAAGCCCTTTCTCTGGACGGCCTTTTTTCTCACTTTCCATCGGCTGACGAGGACGATGAAAAATTTACGAAAGGCCAGCTGATGTCATTCAAAGAGCTGGCTTCAGAAATGGAGAGAAAACTGAATAAAAAGCTTGTCAAGCATATAGCGAATTCTTCCGCTGTCTTCCGCTATCCGGATTCCCACATGGATCTCGTCCGCTGTGGAATAGCTTCTTATGGAGCAAGCCCGTCAGCAGGCTTTATGCTCA
>JAFGJP010000311.1 GCA_016929035.1 Candidatus Auribacterota bacterium
ATATGGATACTTTTTTATTGACTCTCCGTTCCAAAGACGTGGTTAATAAAATTTTTTTCCTTTTCGGAAGGCGTCGAAAGTCTCATCAATGGCAGATTTGAACTCTTTTTTGAAATGTTCGGGAGAGAATCTGTCAAAGTGATCCGGCTTTTTCTCTATTACAAAGGGTTTTCTTTCAAAAGAAAGAAGAACGCCCTTTAAAGACGGCTCGTTCTGTTCTTCAAAAAAAACACCGGTTTCCTCTGTTATCGTTTCAAGGATTCCGCCCTTTTTATAGGCCACGACAGGTGTTCCGAAAGCGATCGCCTCAAGCGGCGTGAGGCCGAAGTCTTCCACTCCGGGAAAGATCAGCGCCTTTGCAGACCGGAGAAGCTCCTCTTTTTTATCTTCATCGATCCATCCTGTGAACGCGACATTCGGCCCGGATGCTTTTTTCAGCCTGTCTTCATCAGGCCCTGAGCCGGCGATGACAAGAGGAAGCTTTGTCTCGTTGAAGACGCGTATGGCCAGGTCGATCTTCTTATAGGGCACAAGGGCTGAAAGGATCAAATAAAAATCTTTTTTTTCCTTATCTGGATCGAACGGGTAATTGCATGGAGGATAAATGACAAGAGAGTCTCTCCCGTAAAATCTTTTTATCCTTTCCTGCGTTGTCCTGGATATGGTCAGAAAGCGGAAGACCCTCCCAGAAGATTTTTTATCCCAGCTTTTCAGATAAGAGAGAAAAGGATTCAACAAAAAATGCTTGAGGGCATTTTCGCCGAAATAGTCGCCGGAGAGCTCCCATACATAGCGCATGGGAGTAAAGCAGTAGCATACGTGACAGCTGGCGTCAGCCGGTTTTATCCCCTTGGCCGCGCAGTGAGATGTGCTGATGACAAGCTCGAACCCGTCAAAGCGAAAGCGCTCGACGGCTAGCGGAAAAAAGGGGAGATAATAACGGTAGTATTTTTTTCTTAAAGGAAGGTTCTGGATCATTGAGTAGAGGATATCTTTTTGCCGCAGCAGAGGAGAAAGTTTTTCCTTTTCTCCATGAAGCGTGAAGAGGGGAGCGTCAGGGAAAAGAGAGCAGATGTGCTCAAGGACTTTCTCTCCTCCTCTCATTCCGTTGAGCCAGTCATGGACAAGAGCTGTTTTCATGATCCGTCCGGGAGGGCTTTTTTAAATTCAAGGATCTTATACCGGATGGCGTGGATCGCTTTTTTCCGGTGGCTGATCTTGTTTTTTTCCTGAGCAGAAAGCTCGGCAAACGTTTTCTTGAGAGGCTGGTACAGGAACAGCGGATCGTAACCAAAGCCGTTTGTTCCCCTGGGCTCGCGCGTGATGACGCCGTCAACCCAGCCCTCGGCAAAGCTGACTTCCTTTTCTCCGGTAAAAAACACGGCCAGGCAGACAAAGCGGGCTGTTCTCTTCCCGTCAGGAACGTCTTTAAGAAGAGAAATCAGCTTGGCGTTGTTTTCTTCGTCTGTCGCGTTCTCTCCTGCAAAGCGCGAGGACAAAACGCCCGGCCTGTTCTCTAGCGCTTCGACTTCCAGCCCTGAATCGTCCGCAGCGGTCGGGATTCCGAACTTCTCAAAAGCCGCCCTGGCCTTGAGAATGGCGTTTTCAAGAAAAGTCTGCCCGGTCTCTTCAACGTTTAATTCTTCAGGCATGTCCGGAAGGCCCACGACTTCGATTCCGTCTTCTTTAAGAATATCGCGGAATTCGCTGATTTTATTTCTGTTTGACGTGGCCAGGAGAACTTTCATGGATGACCTCCTCCTGTTTTTTGATTATTTGGGAAATCCCTTTACCGGCCATCTCAATGGCCTGAAGGAATTCGTCTTTTGTGAAAGGGCGCTTTTCACCGGTTGCCTGGACTTCAACAAACCGGCCGCTTCCTGTCATAACGATGTTCATGTCAGCTTCTGCGCGGGAATCCTGCTCGTAATCCAGGTCCATGACGATCTTCCCGTCGATGATGCCAACGCTCACGGCAGCAAGCGAGTCGGTAACAGGGTCAGATTTCAGCTTTTTTTCAGAAAGGAGTTTTTTTATCGCTCGTTTCAATGCCACGTAGGCGCCGTTGATGGACGCTGTTCTTGTACCTCCGTCCGCCTGGAGGACGTCGCAGTCGATCCAAATGGTCTTGCCGGGGATTTTTTTCAGATCAAGAACAGAACGCATGGCCCGTCCGATAAGCCTCTTTATATCCGCAGAGCGCGCATTTACGCGGCCCCTGGAAGAATCCCTGATATTTCTTTGCGTCGTGGAGCCCGGGAGCATGTCGTATTCGCAGGTCGCCCAGCCGCCGGATTCGTCAGGAAGCCACTTGGGAACGCCTTCCTGGATAAAAACAGAACAGATGATCCTGGTCATTCCCATGACCGCCAGGACAGAGCCGTCAGGATATTCCTGAATACCTGTTTGAAAAGAAACAGGCCGCAGCTGGTCATCTTTTTTTGTTTCACATTTTTTCATATTTTCAATTTTTTTAAAATTTCATGCGCCCAGGCCGATTCGAACGGCCAACACCCAGCTCCGGAGGCTGGTGCTCTATCCTATTGAGCTATGGGCGCGGGTTTACAAAAGTAATCCAATATTTAACGAATATTGATGGTAGATGTCAAATAATAATTTTTCCTCAAGAACCTTATAATGAAAAGTTTCCTGAAAAAAACACCTTTTTGAAAATCAGAAATGAATAAATTCTTGACTCTAGTAATTAATAACCTATAATAAATCTTTCGTTTTACTATACATTAAATAGAGGTGAAATTATGACAAAAGAAAAACACAAGAAAAAGCAGTACCTTCATGGCAATTTCGCTGTTCAGGATGTCAAGGAAGCGAATCTTTTCAGGGAGTTCTTTCCTTACAAGCACGTGCCGAGAATATTTTTTGACAACATGTTCGAGATACCTTCACTTCCCCAGGAAATATGGATAACCGATACGACTTTCCGTGACGGACAGCAGTCAAGGCCTCCTTACACCGTTGAGCAGATTGAAAAGCTTTTTGATTTTCTTCACCGCCTGAGCGGGGAGAAGGGGCTCATTCGTCAGACCGAGTTTTTTCTCTACAGCAATAAAGACAGGGAAGCTGTGGAGAAGTGCCTGAGCAAGGACTACAAGTACCCGGAGATCACGGGATGGATAAGGGCTGTCAAGCAGGATTTTGATATTGTTAAAAAAATGGGCCTGAAGGAAACGGGCATTCTCACGTCATGCTCTGATTATCACATCTTTCTGAAGTTAAAAAAGACCCGCAGCCAGGCGCTTGATGATTATCTCGGCATCGTCAAACACGCTCTCAGCGAAGGCATCGTTCCCCGCTGTCACTTTGAAGATATCACGCGGGCCGACTACTTTGGTTTTGTCATTCCTTTTGCTCAGGAGCTGATGAACCTGGCTGAAGAAGCCAAGATGCCCATCAAGATCAGGTCGTGCGACACTCTTGGATTTGGCGTGACGTATCCCGGCTCATCGCTTCCCAGGAGCGTTCCCAAGATCATTTCCGGACTGAAGAGGTATGCTCACTATCCATCGGAATGGTTGGAATGGCACGGTCATAATGATTTTCACAAGGTGCTCGTCAGCGCCACGACCGCTTGGTACTACGGCTCGAGCGCAGCTAACGGGACGCTGCTCGGATTTGGCGAGAGAACAGGAAATCCTCCTATCGAAGGGTTGCTGGTCGAGCTTTGCGGCATTAAGCAGATCGATGAGCCGATTGACATGAAAGCCATCACTGAAGCAGCGGAATATGTTTCAAAGAACATGGGCTTTCATGTCCCGGCGAACTACCCGTTCGTGGGCAAGGACTTTAATGTGACGCGTGCCGGCATTCATGCGGACGGTATTCTCAAGAACGAAGAAATATATAATATTTTTGATACGGAAAAGCTTTTAGGAAGGCCTCTTCGCGTGGCCATTACAGATAAATCAGGAACAGCAGGGATAGCCCGCTGGATTAATGATTATCTTAACTTGAAGGGCGAAAAAGCTGTCAAAAAGACAAATCCTGAGATCCTTCATATTAAAAAGTGGATCGATGAACAGTATGAAAATAACAGGGTCACCTCTATTTCTGAGGATGAGATGCTCATTCAGGTCAAGGCTCACTTCCCGCAGTTCTTCGAATCTGAGCTGGAAAAGATCAAGCAGAAAGCGAGAGACGCTTCCATTGAGATCTTGAGCAGCCTTCTGGGCGATGACAGGATCCAGTCATTGAACAAATCCAAGATGCAGAAGGCCATGCTGGAGACCGTGGAGAAATTTCCTTTTATCCAGTTTGTCTATGTGACGGATCCGGCGGGAAAACAGCTGACAGACAATATCACGCAGCCGTTCAGGAAGAGCGAGTATGACAAGCAGTTCCCTGCGAAGCAGGATTTTTCCGACAGGGAGTGGTTCAAAAAGCCCATGCAGGACGGAGAGATCTTTACGACAAAGCTGTTTACGTCGAAGATCGATTCTTCCCTGTGCCTCACGGTTTCTGGTCCGATAATGAAGAAGAGCAAAGACCAGATCCTCGGCATTCTGGGCATGGATATTCGTTTTGAGGATATCTCCAAGATCGAAGCCTATTTGTTCGGACACGTACAGCAATAAAAAAATCATCAGCCATGCTTTCAAAACAGTATTCCGTTTCTGTTCATGGAGTTCAGTCGATCGACATCGAGATCGAAGTCGACATCAAGCCGTCGCTTCCTTCTTTTGTCATCGTGGGTCTCCCGGATACAGCGGTCAAAGAGAGCAAGGACAGGGTGAAGTCCGCTATCCAGAACAGCGGCTTCAAATATCCGCAGGGGCGGATAACGGTCAACCTGGCTCCTGCTGACGTAAAAAAGGAAGGCCCTGTTTTTGACCTTCCGATCGCCATGGGCATACTGACGGCCTCTGAGCAGATCTCCCCGAGAGATATGGAAAACTACTGCTTCCTGGGAGAGCTGGCTCTCAACGGCGACATCCGTCCGGTCAAAGGAGTGCTGCCTGCTGTTTACGGCCTTAAGGAACGGAAAAGCAGAAGAAAGAAAGTCATCGTTCCCCAGGCGAATGCCAGCGAAGCGGGGATCGTCAATGAGGTTCAGGTTTTCCCTGTCAGAAGCCTGAAACAGACAGTTGATTTTTTAGAAAAAACGCAGGTCATTTCTCCCTTCGAGGTCGACAGAGACAATCTTTTTCAGTCAGGTGGGGGAAACGGGCATGATTTTTCTGATATCAAGGGACAGGAGTATTTGAAAAGAGCGATTGAAGTGGCGGTCGCAGGATCGCACAACATCATTTTCATCGGCCCGCCGGGCTCAGGAAAAACGATGATCGCCAAAAGAGTGCCTTCCATCATGCCGAGGCTGAATCTTGAAGAAGCGCTGGAGCTCTCAAAAATACACAGCCTGATCGCTCCCATCGCCACCCCCAGCGGGATTATTGAAAACAGGCCTTTCAGGAACCCGCACCACACCATTTCCGATACAGGACTTATCGGCGGCGGGTCTTATCCGCGGCCGGGCGAGGTTTCCCTGGCGCACTACGGCGTTCTTTTTCTTGATGAGCTTCCGGAATTCAATAGGAACGTCCTTGAAGTCATGCGCCAGCCTCTTGAAGAGGGGACGGTCACTATTTCACGAGCTTCCGGCTCATTGACGTTTCCGGCCAATTTTATGCTTGTCGCTGCCATGAACCCCTGCCCGTGCGGACATTTTGGGGACGAGACAAAAGAGTGTTTGTGCACGCCGTTCCAGATACGCCGCTACCGGTCCAGGATATCCGGGCCGCTTCTTGACAGGATCGACATCCATGTCGAGGTCCAGCCGGTGAAGTACGAAGACCTGAAGGCCGTCCAGCCCGGGGAAAGCTCAAAAGAAATCCAGGGCCGTGTCCATAAGGCGCGTGACATTCAGAGGGAAAGGTTTAAGAACTCGCGTATTTTCAGGAACGCCGATATGAATACCCGCATGGTGAGAAAGCACTGCCGGCTTGACGAGAACGGAGAGAAGCTTCTTGAGACCGCTTTCCGGGAGCTGAATTTTTCAGCACGGGCTCATGACAAAATATTAAAAGTGGCCCGCACCATTGCCGATCTTGACGGAAAAGAAGCCATAGAATCTCATCACGTGGCCGAGGCGATACAATACCGAAGTCTGGATAGAAATTATTTTAACTGAATCACACTCACTCTTTATTCTCGATTTCAAATTTATAAGTACGAAAAAAACATTAATACTTAGAACTGAAAACTGGTGTTTTTGCTTGACGGTGAAGCAATATTCTTTATAATGTCTTTTTATTCTGAATGCCGGGATAGCTCAGTTGGTAGAGCAACGGACTGAAAATCCGTGTGTCCTCAGTTCAATTCTGAGTCCCGGCATTTTTTTATCCTATTTTTTACCGATATTCCATTCATCAAGAAGGTATCTTTTTCTGGCCAGCTGCTCAGCTTCCTGCATGATGCCATGAGGAAAGCCGGCTTCTGTGCAGTTTTTGAAAAGGCTCATCAGCTTTTCCGTGATGTGCGCCATCAGCTCCCGCGACGCTTTCTCCAGAGAAGGCTCCTGTATCGTTCCCTGAAAAAGGAAAGCTCCGCCTTTTTTCCGCAGCGCGCCGCCGTAGATTTTTTTTTGCTTCAACAGGATGTCTCCTGAAACAGGGCTTTCAAAGCAGTCGTAAAGCTTTTTCCGGAAAGCCTGGTTTCTTGTCAGCTCGATATCTCCCATGGGAATAAATTCGGAGAACGCTTTTTTAAGGACCTGGCTGAAAAACTGGTAGATGCCTGACGCGTTTGAAAAAGGAGGCGCCATCGGGCCGCACAGAGAGAATGTGATATCTCTCTCATGATAGACCACCCCGCCGCCCGTTAGCCTCCGGACAGAAGGGATTCTGCAAGAAAATATTTTTTCTGGTTTCTGAAAATATCCGAAAGACACACAGGGAGTTTGCCAGCCGTAGAAGCGGAAAAAAATTGTTTTCCGCTCGTTTGCCAGAGAGAAAAAGATCTCATCAAGAGCCATGTTGACAGGCCCTTCATGCGTTGAGTAAGGCAGGATGATTAAAGGTGTTATAAATTTCATTCCGTATATCTGTTTTTTTTCTCACGCTCGGATTCAATAGTATGAAGAGCATCAGATCTGTCAACAAAAAACATTGATTTCAAGGAATGTATTTTCTTATAATCAGAATGTCGGGAGGAGCTATGACAGTTAAATTTTTCGGACAGTTTCTGCTGGAAAAAGGTGTTGTTGACAAAAAGCAGCTTCTGGAAGCTGTGGAATACCAGAAAAGGATCAACGTCAAGCTAGGGACCCTCGCCATAGATAAAGGCTACCTGAATTACAGGCAGGTCGAAAAGATCATCGACCTTCAGAGGAAAAAAAACAAGTTCTTTTCCGAGCTGGCGCTGGAAGAAAATTTTCTTTCAAAATCGCAGCTGGACGATCTTCTCAGACAGCAGAAATCCGACAGGGTCTACCTTGGCGAAGCACTGGTCAAAAAGAAGTTCCTTACTCTCAAAGAGCTGGAGGAGAACCTGCGGGAATTTAAGGAGCTGCAGAAAAAGAGCATGGAATCCATCATGGATTCCCTGAACAACATCGAAAGCACCAAGCATCTGAACGTCGTCATCACGGTAGTATTAAACCTCTTCAGGCGGATCATCGGGCTTTCCGGGAAGATCGGAGGGTGCCAGAGGGAGCATCTCAGCCCCAAGAACTTCAGCTTTGGCATACGCCAGAAGATCTACGGAGAGATCAGCGGGTTTTTTCTTATCAACCTCTCTGAGGACCTTTTCTTCACCATCGCTTCGAAAATGCTCAATGAAAAGATTAATGAGATCAGCGATATCACCATCGATTCCGTCAAGGAATTTATCAACACGGTCTCAGGAA
>JAFGJP010000062.1 GCA_016929035.1 Candidatus Auribacterota bacterium
AAATCAGCATGATAGTTTTATGCTTTCTTGACAAATTGTAGAAAATTAGTTATAAATTAGAGATAAGCCATAATTTAAGAATCACAAAAATATAGAACGTCTTGATAAACCTTAAAATAAAGGCGGTGTCTCCATGGCTCGTAAATTTAAAATATTGACAGGTTTTGCATGCATATGCCTTATGCTTTTCTGGTGCGTTGTCCCGGCTGCTTTTTCAGACAAATATATTTCAGCATCAAAACTCAAAGTGACGCAAAAAACACGTTCCACGGTTCAGTCAACATCAACACAGGCAGGGTCACGCGGCCGATGGACGGAGATCCGTCTTGAGTTTGATACAAAGGTCAAATGGGTTGATGAACTGACTGTCAGATATTTTGCTCTTGTTGAAGACGTAAAGGGCCAGGATATTCTCTACGGAGATATCACGTATCTCAATGTTCCATCCGGTAAAGCGCATATTTCCTCTCTTTTTGTCCATCCCGCCACAATGGCAAAATATGGAAAAATAATTTCCGTGCATTGTGAGATCTGGGCACAGGGAAAGCTCAGGGATGTGGCTGATATTCCTTCAAAGCCTGCAAAAAAGTGGTGGGAGATGAAACCCCCGATAAAAGGCCAGATGGTTCCTAAATTTTATACGCCCTATTCTTTAGACAGAGAATACGACGGTTTGGCTGTAAAAGTTGAGTAAATTAACCTGTAATAACCGCTTCAGATATCCACGATGAATGGAAAAGAAAACTCCCTTGGAATCGATATAGGATTTCGGAATGTCAAGTTTGTAGAGCTCTACAGGGAAAACGCGGAGATCTACCTGAAAGATTTTGCCATTGCTCCGACGAATTTCACCGGAGAGGAGATGGAAGGGGAGCGCGTACTTCGCGTCAAGCATATTCTTTCAACGGCCATCAAGGATAAAAAGTTCAGCGTTCAGAATATTTTTCTGACGATTTCCGATCCGCTCATTTTTACAAGGTTCATCAAAGTTCCCATCACCGATACAAAAAAGATCTCTCAGATGATCTCTTTCGAGGCTCTTCAGCAGATCCCCTTTCCTCTTGAAGAAGTTATCTGGGACTACCAGATCATCAGGACGGATATTGGGGAAGCGGAAGCTCTCCTGGTAGCCGTTAAAACGGAGATCATCTACAACCTTTTGACGCAGGTCAGCCTGACCCTGGCCAACGCGGAGGTTGTCGATATCGGGCCCCTTTCGCTGGGCGGCATGCTGTATCAGAGCGAAAACGTGCCGGCAATGGAAGACTGTCACGCGGTTTTAAGCTTTGGAGCGAAGTCGTCCTATGTGGTCATTCTCAACAAGGATATTTTTTGGCTGAGGATACTTCCCATAGGCGGAGACAATGTGACGAACGCCATTCAGAAAGCTTTTGATATCGATTTTGAGACGGCTGAAGAGTACAAGCACAAGGGCATGCTGAGCGTCGAGCTGCCGAAGGGAGCGGAAAGCGACTTTAACAGGCGCCTGAATGATCAGATAGGAAGCCTGTACACCAAGATCATCTTCGAGTTCAAGCGCTCGCTGAATTTTTTCAGGACCCAGCATCCCGGCAGGAAGATCTCATCGGTCAGCCTCACAGGCGGGGGAAGCAAGATCCTCGGCCTTGAAGGTTTTGCTTTAAAGAATTTTGCCGATATGAACCTGAAGGCGCTTAATCCGTTCCACTCCATTATGATCTCCGATCTTGTCGACAAGGTTCAGCTGACAGATTCGACTCATCTTTTGGGAGAAGCCGTTGGAGCGGCGCTCCGCGGCTTTGAGAAAGCGCGCCTGGGCGTCAATATTATGCCTGGGGAGATCATCTCCAACAAGATGCGAAAAAAGAACTTCAAGTACTATGTGGCTACGGCCGCTTTTATCATCATGGTTTTTCTCTCTAAGTTTTATTATGACTCAAAAGTCGCCGGCATCTACAAAATAAATGTCGAGGAATATAATCAGCAGCTGGAGCAGATAGATGTCCTGAGCAGAGATTTCAAAAAACAAAAAGCCAAAGTCGACTTGATCGAGGAAGACATGAACATGCTTTACGGCCTTCACAAAAGCCGGACATTCTGGCTGGAGTTTATTTCTGAGATCGAAAAGCTTAAAAATGAAGAAATATGGATCACGGCATTTAAAAATGCCAGCTCGCTTAAAACGGGAAGCGAGCCGGATACGGGGATCGACAGAGTGTCGGCTGACGTGAAGGCGTCTCCTTTCAGCGAGGACCTTTTGCCGTTTCTTGTGATCAGCGGCGAAACAAGCTCTGAATACGAGGCTATTTCAGAATTTGAAAAAGGCCTGAGACAGATCCCTGCTGTCGAGAAGAATTCGGTTACGATCCTTTTTGCCAAGTCTCCCATAGACGGCATCAGGGCTTTTGCCATAGGGATGAAGCTGAAATATGAATAAGGACATGCTCGAAAAATATTTAAAGAATCCGAAGAACCTCGTTGTGCCGGGAGTTTTTCTGGCCGTTATCCTTCTTGGATGGTTTCTTTCTTCTTCCGCGTCAAAGAGCAAGGCCAGGTACAGGCAGGAGTTTATTCAAAAAGAGCAGGAGGTGATAAACCAGAAAAGAAGGAGTCACGAAATACCCTCTAAGGAAAAGCTGGAATGGCTGAAAGAAAGAGACAAGAGCCTGGCCGTTATTTTCAACGATTCGATTTTTTCTCTCAAGGCCAGGCAAAAGGAAATTTCGCCTCTGAGGCCTCTGGAATTCAAGGAAGTCCTGTTGGAATACCAGCAGAAGCTGGAAACGATGCCCGGAGGATACGATTTTCCGAGAGGGTTTGGATTCCCAGA
This sequence comes from Candidatus Auribacterota bacterium, assembly GCA_016929035.1. Classification (GTDB taxonomy): domain Bacteria; phylum Auribacterota; class JAFGBW01; order JAFGBW01; family JAFGJP01; genus JAFGJP01. Next base: position 2,810 of record JAFGJP010000062.1, read on the forward strand.
ATACCTCGATGTCGAAGTGCCGAGAGAGGAGCATCTCCAGGAGCTGACGAAAGAGCTGTATATCCTGTATGAAGTCATGCGGCTTTTATGCAAAAACAACATAGATAAGATTAACCGCATCGAGCGCCGGGGAGAAGAGAAGGAATTTTTCAGAAAGTCGGGGAACAAGGAGAGGTTCTTTAAGGCTTTCAGCGTTGAGTTTGAAGCGGAGTCTGATTTTTTGAACTTCATGGAAGCTTTCCGCGAGATGGCCTATTCGAAGGATTATTTTTTTATTATCGATAACCTGGATTTTGAAAAAGTCGGCAGGGAAAAAGTCAAGGCAAAGTTCATTATCAGGAACATTGAATTTTTATGATAAATAAAATTGTCAGATTTATTCGAAGGGAATACGCGCTTATTATCGTCTGCGCGGCTTTCCTGTATTTTGCCGTGACCTTTATCGCGGGCGTATTTAACTATTACAAGGTCAAGATGGCCAAAAAAGAAACGATTTACGATACCTTTTTAGAACCGAAAGACAGCATGATGGAAACAATGCGGGGTTTCCGGAGCGTTCTCAAGGGTGACAAAAAACAGGCTGAGGTGACGGTGGCTCTTGATATCACGGACAGGTTCATGAAGACGGCCGAGACGCAAAGGCATAAGAAGATCGAGTGCTGGCAGTGCGGGAAGATGATCCCCTTTGAAAAAACGGTGTGCCCGTACTGCGGAGCTATACAGAAGCACACGGATTCTGATAAGGACGGGATGCCGGACTACTGGGAAATACGGTACAGCTTCGATCCAGAAGACGAGACCGACGCGGCGGAAGATGCCGACGGCGACAAGTATGTCAATCTTGAAGAATACAGGGCCGGGAGCGATCCGACGAATTCTCAGGATACGCCTGTAACGAAAAAATTTGTTTATGAAGTCAAAAAGATATTCAGGAAGCCTGTCGATATACTGTTTCGCGGATACATCGAGCTTGCGGATAAATATACTCTGGAAATCAACTGGGAAGGGCGGGGGAAGACATTTTTTGCCGAAGTCGGAGACGTCATCCGGGGATACACGATACAGGAGTTCAAAAAAATCATACGGGAAGTCAGCAAGCCGGAAAAAGGCGTTGTCATCGATGTGGACGAATCGTTCATTATTCTCCAGAGAAAAGGGGCGCAGGAGCCGATCAAGCTTGTGAAAAACAAGGTTTTCATTGAACGGGAAGTGAATGCCAGACTGCAGAATAAAGAGACAAAAAAGGAAATAGATGTTCATATTGGAAGCGTGTTTGAAGCAATCATCGACGGAAAGAAGGAAGAATTTACGGTTACAGATATTACGATAGATCAGGTGTTTTACCAGGATAAAAAAGGCAATATCAACTTCATATTCTGGAAAGACTGAATAAGGATATTTGTTACAATCTAAAATGCTTGACAATAATTATTATATATTGTATAATGATTTAAGGTTTGATCTATATTCTTTAATTAGCTATAATTTTTGAGATAAACAGGTAACAAAAAGAAAAAACGGAGGAGGTAACATGAAAGTATTACGAATTTTTACACTGGCTCTGATATTGTCATTCGCCTTCAGCTGCACCATGGCCTATGCTCAGAGCGAAAGCTCAATGGTGAGCGAGGAGCTTGAGATCATTATCGAGCAGAATCTCAAAGAAGGCCGGGAGCTGTACTCTGATGGCAAGTACGAGCAGGCGCTCGAGCTGTTCAATGCTGTTCTTGAAAGGGACCCCGGCAACGGGGAGGCTCTTGAGTACAAGAAGATGGCTGAGTACAAAATCGACCTTGGCGAGCGCTTTGAAGAGGGTGTGATCTCTCTGACGACAGTCGAAAGAGAAAGAGTCGTTACCCTTTTCAG
>JAFGJP010000312.1 GCA_016929035.1 Candidatus Auribacterota bacterium
CGCCCGGCTACAGTCCTTATCTTCTGTTCATCAAAGTAATTGGCCGCCAGTACAATCCGAATATCCTGCGCCTGCATGAGGCTGACAAGGTCGGTCACGTGCCTGGGAGAAGGAGGAATTCCCGGCTTGGGTTCAACGGTTCCGGCTTCCTCTATCCCGAACAGCTTCAAAAAATAGATCCAGTTTTTATGATACGTCACGATCCTTTTTCCTCTCAAAGGCAGCATCCGTCCCATCCAGCCGCCTAAAAAATCTGTGAGTGGCCTGCCTTCATGCTTATGATTTTCCAGGAAGTCTATCAGTCTCTCCTTTTCTGTAAGTTCACACAGCCTTTCTCCGCCTATCATCAAAACAAGCTCCTCTCCGAAAAGCTTTCTGTCAATCTCATCAAGCAGTTTTTTCAGATTTTCCTCGTAGAGCTCTTTCCCATGAGGATCGTTCTTGATAAGGCCTGCAGCAATATTGGTTGCAGCGATTTTCATGTTGATGGGACTGCACGTGACATGCGGATTTCCATAAATATGAACACCCCCTTCAATCCGCGAAAGCACCTTCGGCTTCTCCAGAAGAGCCATTCCCTGCGAAGCGGAAACATAACCTATCTGTCCGCTTCTGACGCGTGTATTTCCGGATTTATCCACTACTGTCGGCAGCCATAATTCAAGGTCAAGCCCTGTGGAAACCAAAACATCGGCTTTTCTCACTGCATTGACAAATGAAGGTTTTGGCCTGATGAAATGGGCATCCTGATCTCCGCGGACAATGTTATTGACAACAACGCGGCTGCCGCCGATAGCCTGTGCAAAAACAGCATAGTCCGGCAGCGTGGTCACAACGTTCAGCTGAGGATGTGTCTTGTCATCAGCAAAACCGAACTTTGATAAGAGAATAACGACCCCATACATACAAAAAAGACTTATTGCTTTTTTCATGAAACGTCCTCCGCTCTTCTATTCTTAGTATCGTTCATGCTTATGCGGCCCGGCAGCGACGACCGTCTGAAGCATGATCCTGTTCTCATCCGCTCCCATAGCTTCTCCCTGCTCGTGGTCAAACTCCAATCTGAACTTCACAAACGGGCTCTGATGCCACGTGGCATAAACAGCTGTCAGCCAGCGATGGGCCTCACTCTGGACGGCATGAGGATATGTCGTCAGCAGATCACCCGCATAGTCGAAATCATCTGTCTGATAGTAATCAAGCCGCAACCCGACATCCACTGTACGCGTTACCTTCGATTGTAACGAGCTGTATAAACCCCAGGGATTGAGGCTTTCTCGAGCTGAAGTGACAGGATGTATGATATTTTTGTTTAAAAAATAAGCTTCTGTACGCCATTCAATATTTCGATAGCGCATTCTGTCTGTCGGCTCCCAAAGACATGTGAGATCAAGGCTAAACGCCTGCACGCTTCGCGTTTCCTCTATAGATGTCCCGTCTGCGATCAGCCACGTATCGTTCCATCCGACCATCCCTGTGAGCCCAAACTCCAGATAGGTGCTTGCTGAAACATCGAAATAGTTTTTTAAGTGAAAAAGAACACTGGGGCGATTCTTCTCATTGCTGCTGAAAAGGAAAGGGTTATCTCCGTCGGTGATCTGAATTTCATATTCCTGCATGGAGCCGGCGAATCCGGAGTTAACCTGCATGGAAAAGCCGACCTGATTCAACCCTCCATGGCCGAAAATCATCCTGAGGGGAAGCGGAAAATCCACCCAGTCAAGCCCATGCTTGTGCCAGCGGTTGACAACGCCAAACTGCTGCCGGAACTTTCCAAGAGTAAGATTCAGCCCTTCCATGACCCCATATCGCGTAAAATACGCTTCGCCAAGTTCAGCTCCGTCGCTGCTGACAGGGACAGCGGCCTTAATCCTTGAATAAGGGTCCAGATAGGACTCAAAATGGATTCCCAGGCCACGAAAGTTAAAATCAAAATCCTCAGTCACATCATCACCGCTTTTACATGTTGCAATAAAGTCTCCTGTTATGCTGATTTCCGGGTTAAGAGCCTGAAGCGAAAGCCCTCCGGATTGAAATGTTGTCTCCAAGGCCCTTGATTGCGGCACGTCTTCCTTTATTTCAGCATCTGCTTCCGCGCGCAACAGATCGACTTCTTTTTTTACCTCATCAACTCCTCTTTCAGATAATTCGTCGATCCGCCTCTGAAGGTTCTGTATTTTAAATTCATAGTAGACCTTCTGCTCTTCAATAAGCGTCCTCAACTCCCGGACCTCTTCTTTAAGCACATGTATATCGCTTTGTAGGGACATTTCGTCCTGACCATGTGTCAAAGACGGCTGAAAATAAGACAAAAAACATAAAATAAGAATTATCTTTAAAATTTTTTTCATTGATCTTTTTTCCTCCTGGAAACAAAGCTTTTTCACTTCTCAAGATAAGCTGATAATGACAGAAAAGAAATTAAGAAATTGAATCGATAGATTTAAAAACTTAAAGGAGGCGAGCGGAGAGTATAAGAAAACCTGAAAACAGAAAGACAATTACAAATCTCTTTTTGGAAAGAAATTTTTTCCTGGATGTTCCTTACAACAATATTTTCGAAGCTCAGGCTGGAGATTAAAACAAAAAAGCCTCTTATCAGAAAAGCATAAGGACACTGCTCATCC
>JAFGJP010000313.1 GCA_016929035.1 Candidatus Auribacterota bacterium
AGGCGGTTAAAGCTTATCTGGGAAGGCCGTATTCCATAGGCGGAACCGTCAGGAGGGGACGCTCTTTGGGGAGGACCTGGGATGTGCGAACAGCGAATATCGATGTTTCTGAAGAAAAAATGCTCCTCAGCGGTGTTTTTGCCAGCAGGGTCATGATTGAAAAAACAAACAAAGTCTATCCGGGGGTCCTCAGCATAGGAGCGAATCCGACGGTCTCAAAAGAAAAAAATCAAAAAGTCGAGGTCCATATTCTTAATTTCAGCAGAGATCTCTACGGAAAATTTTTAGAGGTTGTTCCGGTGAAAAAGCTGAGAAGGACCCTGAAGTACTCGAATAAAGAAAAACTTATTCAAAGCATTCTGAAAGATATTCAGAGAGCGAAAAAGTTTTTTAACATGTAACATCTTGGTAAAAAGTGAGTTAAGGAACAAAACGCGAAATTACATAAAATCTTATTGAATTATATAATAGATTTTAATAAAATATTAAAGCTTTTCTAACATTATTTTTATAAAGAGATGCTATTTTTTTACTGATATGGATTATAAGGAGGGAGTAATGACATTAACAAAAAGGAAAAAAGAGGAAGTCATCGAAAAGTACGGCCTGAACGAGAGTGACACAGGGTCAACGAATGTTCAGGTTGCGCTTTTGACAGAACGGATTAACGAGATAACCGATCATTTGAAGAAGCATAAAAAAGATCATAATTCTCGCAGAGCTCTTCTTAAACTCGTCGGCCAGAGACGGAAGATTCTCAACTACATAAAAAGAACAAAAATTGAAGATTACAAAAAAATGGTCGAGAGTCTTCACTTGAGAAAATAAACAGTTTGATGAAAAGCATTATTTTTCTCATTCAAATGAAAAGGAATTATTGATATGGAGCATTCTGTTGTCTTTGAGCTGGCAGGCAGGGAAATTGAAATTTCAACCGGAAGGATGGCAAAACAGGCTGATGGGTCAGTAACTGTCAGGATGGCTGACACCGTTGTCTTGGCGACGGCTGTCGCTGAAAGCGAGCCTCGCGAAGGCGTTGATTTCTTTCCACTGACAGTTGATTACCGCGAAAAGAGTTCAGCGGTCGGGCGCTTCCCCGGAGGCTATATTAAGCGCGAAGGAAGGCCGACGGAGAAAGAAATCCTGACATCCCGCCTTACAGACCGCCCTATACGGCCGCTTTTCCCGGATGATTATTTATGTGAAGTTCAGGTCATGACAAGCGTTCTTTCTGCGGATGAAGAGAACGACCCTGACATCCTTTCCATTATCGGCGCATCAGCTGCTCTTTGCATCAGCGATATCCCTTTCAGCGGACCTGTCGGCGCTGTTCGCGTTGGAATGATCGAAGGACAGTTTGTCGTTAACCCGACGTATGAGCAGATGAAGAAAAGCAGGATGGATGTCGTTTTAGCAGCAACAGAAAAGGGATTGGTCATGGTGGAAGGGAGCGCGCAGGTCGTTTCCGAGGAATGCCTTTTTGACGCGCTTATGACAGGATTTCAGGCTGCTCAGCTCATCATCAAAGCTCAGCATGAGCTAAGGGAGAAAGCCGGCAGGGAAAAAAGACCTTTTGAGTCCGTTCTTCAAGCAGATGATCAGCTTGCGGGAAGGATCAAAGAGCTGGCGCTTCCGGGACTGGCGGAAGCATTGAAGATCAAAGAAAAGAAAGGCCGAAGCGAGACGATAAAAGATATTTTTACTGCTGTGCTTGAAAAAATAAAAGAAGAAAAAGAAGATACGCAGGCTTCTGTTGTCGGCTGTTATTTTCATGAGCTGGAGAGAAAAACAGCCAGGGACATCATTTTGAACGAAAACGTTCGGTGTGACGGACGCGGTCTTGCCGAGATCAGACCGATTGTCTGCGAAGTCGGGTTGCTTCCCAGGACGCACGGTTCTGCCCTTTTTACCAGAGGGGAGACCCAGGCGCTCGTGATGACGACTCTCGGCGGTGCCGGTGATACGCAGCGGCTTGAGTCTTATGAAGGAGAGACAGAGAAATTCTTTATGCTGCATTATAATTTTCCTCCTTTCAGCGTAGGCGAAATACGGCCTGTGCGCGGGCCTGGTCGAAGAGAGATAGGCCACGGTATGCTGGCTGAAAGAGCACTTTATGCTGTTCTGCCCGACAATAATAGTTTTCCCTATACCATCAGGATCGTATCAGACATTCTCGAATCCAACGGATCTTCCTCCATGGCGTCTGTCTGCGGGGGATGCCTTTCGTTGATGGATGCCGGCGTTCCCATCAAGGCAACTGTTGCTGGAATTGCCATGGGTCTCGTTATCGAGGGTGGGAAGCACGCCGTTCTTTCCGATATTCTCGGCCTTGAAGACCATCTCGGCGATATGGATTTCAAAGTGGCCGGAACCCGAGAAGGCATAACGGCTATTCAGATGGATCTAAAGATCGACAGCATCGATAAGAATATACTCAAACAGGCTCTTCAGCAGGCTAAAGAAGGTCGTCTGCATATACTCGATGTCATGGAAAGGACTCTGGCGAAACCCAGAAGCAATATTTCCAAATATGCTCCGAAGATTATGACCACGACTGTTCCCAAGGATAAAATTGGTCTTGTCATTGGCCCTGGCGGCTCAACGATTAAAAAGCTCATTGAGAAATACAAAGTGGAGATCGATATCAGCGATGACGGGCTGGTTTCCGTTTACTCAACCGTTGAGTCTGATATCAACGGAGCCATAGAGGAAATCAAGCTCATGACAGCTGAAATAGAAAAGGGGAAAACTTACAAGGCGACCGTGAAAAAGATCGTTGATTTTGGAGCTTTTGTCGAAGTTTTGCCGGGGAAAGAGGGTCTTGTCCATATTTCACGCATTGCCAACTACCGCGTGAACCGCGTGGAAGATGAAATGAAAGTCGGCGACCAGTTCAACGTGAAATGCATCGACATTGATGACAAAGGTCGCTGTGTTCTGAGCAAAAAGGATGCAGATAACGAACTGGCCAGTGGTTCATGAGTGAAGCAGGATTTCTTGACTATCTCGTGTTTTCCGTTCTTCAAGGCGTGACCGAATTTCTTCCTGTCAGCAGTTCAGGGCATCTGGTTTTGTATAATAAACTTTTTCCTTCTCCTCTTCACTCGATGTCATTTGATATTTTTTTGCATTTTGCAACATTTCTCGCCATCGTTGTTTTTTTCTTTAAAAATATTGCCAGGCTTTTCACAGCTCAAAAAAACTGGATTATTTTCATATTGGCCGGCACTGTCCCTGTAGGCGCCGTGGGCGTCATCTCAAAGATTTATTTGGAGAACTATCTGGAAAACATGCCTCTTCCGTACCTCAGCGTCATGTTTCTTGTAACATCTGTTTTTGTTTTTCTAGGAGGAAGGAAGATGAACGATTCGTCTGCCCTCAGCCCGTCGGGCGGTCGCTTGACCCTCAGGCATGCTTGCATTATCGGATTATTTCAGGCAGTGGCTGTTTTGCCCGGCGTCTCCCGCTCAGGCATCACCATATCTTCAGCGCTTCTCCTTGGCATCGATCCGGTCACCTCTTTTGTCTTCTCTTTTCTTTTGTCGCTACCCGCTATTGCAGGGGCCTTTGTTATTGATTTTTGTCAAAATTCCTGCTCTTTGCCCGAAGGGAATCCCGGCATGCTGGCCCTTTCTTTTTTCCTGTCTTTCGCCGTAGGTATTGTTTCTCTTTTTTTATTGAAGAACACCCTTGTGAGAAAGACGTACCGATATTTTTCCTATTATACGGCCGGGTTGGCGATTACAGTGCTTGTCTATTTTTTCCTGAAATCAGGCTGTTGATTTGTTAAAAGACATTCTCTATATTTATCTATTTTAAACTTGAAAAAACAGGCGAGGGGTGCTAAAATCCGAGCCTAATTGTTTAACAGATTTATCCTGTAAATCCAGATTCATCACTATTTATTAAAAGGAGGAAAAAATGGCGAAGAAGTATGTGTACAGCTTTGGAGGAGGAAAAGCTGACGGAAATGAAAGCATGAAAAATCTTCTTGGTGGGAAGGGAGCTAATCTGGCAGAAATGGCAGGACATCCAAAGCTCAAACTTCCCGTTCCTCCCGGTTTCACTATCACAACAGATGTGTGCACGTATTATTATCAGAATAAAAAGTCTTACCCCAAGGAGCTTAAGGGACAGGTTGAAAAGGCGTTGTCTCAGGTCGAAAAGATCATGGACAAAAAATTCGGCGATGCAAGGAACCCCCTTCTTGTTTCTGTCCGCTCCGGCGCCAGGAAGTCCATGCCCGGCATGATGGAAACCGTTCTTAACGTAGGTCTGACGAGCAGGACCATACCCGGGCTTATTCAGCAGTCGGGAAGCGAGCGCTTTGTCTACGATGCCTATAGAAGGCTTATCATGATGTATTCTGATGTTGTCATGGAAAAGGCTGCAGGCATAGAGCCGGAAAGCGATGAGCTCGGCATCAGGCGGCAGATGGAAAAAATCATGAGCGATGTAAAAAAGAAAAAAGGCGTCAAGTTGGACACCGAGCTGAACGTAGAGGATCTCAGGAGCCTTTGCGAGCGGTTCAAGGGCAAAGTCAAAGACGTTCTCGGCAAAGAATTTCCCGATGATCCCATGAAGCAGCTCTGGGGAGCCGTCGGAGCGGTTTTTTCTTCGTGGAACGGCAAGAGGGCGGTGTCCTACAGGCGCATAGAAAATATACCTGATGAGTGGGGGACAGCTGTCAATGTTCAGACAATGGTCTTTGGCAACATGGGCGATGATTCGGCGACAGGAGTCGCTTTTACCCGAAACCCGGCTACCGGAGAAAACAAGTTTTACGGCGAGTATCTTGTGAATGCCCAGGGAGAGGATGTTGTTGCCGGCACAAGAACGCCCAACCCGATTAATGAACATTCCAAGTCAGATCAGTCCAGTCATCTTGTAACGCTTGAAAAAGCCATGCCTGAAATATACAAGCAACTTGACAGCATTCAGAAAAGGCTTGAGAAGCATTACAAGGACATGATGGACGTCGAGTTTACCATTGAAAAAGGTCGTCTTTTCATGCTGCAGTGCCGCGTTGGCAAGAGAACAAGCGCTGCTGCCTTGAAGATGGCCATGGATATGTCCAGTGAAAAGCTGATCAACAAGAACCAGCTGGTTATGCGCCTGACCCCGGAGCAGCTCGATATCTTGCTCCATCCCATAATTGATCCAAAGGAGGAGGCGAAGGCGCTTCAATTAGCCCATGGTCTTCCGGCTGGTCCAGGCGGAGCGACAGGGCAGGTTGTGTTCAGCTCTCAGGATGCTGTTGAATGGGCTGAGCAGGGCAAAAAAGTCATTCTGGTACGTGAAGAGACAAACCCTGAAGATGTCGAGGGCATGAGGGCTGCGCAGGCGATTCTGACAGCCAGAGGAGGGATGACATCTCATGCAGCACTGGTTGCCCGAGGATGGGGAAAATGCTGCATCGTGGGTTGCGGAGAGATTGAGATCAACTACGCAAAGAAAGAATTTATGGTGGGCGAAAATACTGTCCGGGAAGGAGAATGGATTTCACTGAATGGAACAAGAGGCAACGTCTATAAGGGAAATCTGCCCATGCTGAGCGGAGCCGAAGAAAATGTGCTTCTCGACAAGTTTCTCAAGATCTGCGATTCTGTGCGCAGATTGAAGATCCGCACGAATGCCGATACTCCGGCAGATGCCGGCAAAGCCAGAAGCTTTGGAGCAGAAGGGATAGGTCTTTTCCGCACAGAGCACATGTTTTACGGAGAAGGTTCTGAAGAGCCGCTGTTTCTTCTCAGGAAAATGATCCTTTCAAAGAGCCTGGATGAAAGAAAGGCCGCTCTTGATGAGCTTTTCACGTTCGTCAAGAAGGATATCATGGGAACAATGGATGTGATGAACGGCCTTCCTGTGACCATAAGGCTGCTGGACCCGCCTCTCCATGAGTTTGTTCCGCATGATAAGGAGCAGCTCGTGAAGCTGGGAGACAGCCTCGGCGTCAGCGTTGAAGAGCTGGAGAAAAGGGCCTCTCTTCTCAGAGAGTCGAACCCCATGATGGGACACCGGGGTGTCAGGCTCGGGATAACCTACCCGGAAATCACGGAAATGCAGGTGAGAGCCATTCTCGAGGCGTCGGCAGAACTCATCAAAAAAGGAAAAAAGGTCTACCCGGAGATCATGGTGCCGGTCGTCTGTACGGAAAAGGAGCTTGTTTTCCAGAAAGCGATCGCAGACAAAGTCTACGCAGAAGTTTTAAAGAAATACGGCATGAAAAAGATACCTTACCTTTTCGGAACCATGATAGAGATCCCGCGTGCAGCTCTGACAGCCGGCAAGATAGCCGAAGTGGCCGAATTCTTCTCCTACGGAACAAATGATCTGACGCAGATGGGATTCGGTTTTTCGCGTGACGATATTGGAGGATTCCTTGTTGATTATCTGCGCAAAAAGATCCTTCCGGCAGACCCGTTCCAGACAGTTGATATCGAAGGCATCGGGGAGTTGATCGAAATAGGGATCAAAAGGGGAAGAAAAACGCGCAAGGACCTTAAAGTCGGTATCTGCGGCGAGCACGGCGGAGAGCCGAAGAGTGTTTCATTCTGTCACCGGGTGGGCATGAATTACGTCAGCTGTTCGCCTTACCGTGTTCCTATTGCCCGTCTGGCTGCAGCTCAGGCGGTGCTTGAAAAGTAAAGGAATTTTCAGCAGAAAACGGTGTTTGATTCGACGGAGCAGATCTGTTCATCAATCGCACTTTTTTGCTGATAAACAAAGCAGGCTGATCGGTTATGTCAAAAGGGAAAGATCCCTTACAGATCTATCTGAAAGAAATCGGAGAGCTTCCTCTTCTGTCAGCCAAAAAGGAACAAGAGCTCATCAAGCGTATCAACCAGGGAGACGATACAGCGCGCGACGAGCTCATCCGGGCGAATTTACGGCTTGTTGTCAGCATTGCGAAGAGGTACATCAATCTGGGGCTTTCTTTTCTTGATCTTGTCGAAGAAGGCAATATCGGGCTCATCAAGTCTGTTGATAAGTTTTCC
>JAFGJP010000063.1 GCA_016929035.1 Candidatus Auribacterota bacterium
ACGGAATTGGCGGAATGGGTGAAAGAAGCAGATAAAATTATTACTTTTTGACCGGGAAGAAAAATGGAACATAAAGATTTAATTATAATAGGCGCGGGACCGGCAGGCCTTAGTGTAGGCATATACGCCGGTTATTACGGCCTGAAGGCGATAATCTTCGAGGAACATATTCCGGGAGGCTTGGCTGCGGAGATTCCTTTATTAGAGGATTATCCAGGTTTTGGTGAAGGGATTAACGGCAGAGCTTTAATCGAGCAGATGGTTGGACAGTGCAAAAAAACGGGAATTGAAATACGCCAATTTGAAAAAGTTCTCAACTTGGATCTTGGAGATAAAGAAAAAATAGTAGAAACAGATAAATCTGAATATGTCGCTGGTTGCGTAATTATCGCGTCAGGAAGGCATCCAAAGACGCTTGGCGTCCCGGGGGCAAACGAATTTCGCGGCAGAGGAGTCAGCTGCTGCGCGGTATGCGACAGCGCCTTTTTTAGAAACAGGAAGGTGGTTGTGATAGGAGAAGGTAGTCCTGCGGCAGAGGTTGCGTTATATCTATCTGAATCTGCTTCGTCATTGGTCTTGGTATGTTTAAGGCCCAGTATGGAAGCGGAAAAGATTTTTGCAGAAAGATTGGCAGAACGAAAAATAGAAGTTTTAGTTAATATGGAAGCGAAAGAGATTAAAGGAGACATAAAAGTAAAAAGCGTGATTTTAGCCGACAAGAAAACAGGCGTTACAAAAGAGATAGAGACCGATGGGATATTTTTACAGTTAGAAGAGACACCTAATAGCCAGTTAGCGGAAAAAGCGGGGATACGAATAAACGAAAAAAAATATATTATTGCTGATGAAAAGGGGCTGACGAATATTGAAGGCGTTTACGCTGTCGGTGACGTAACCAATCATCCGATAAAAAAGACGATAACTGCCGTTGCTCAGGCGGCTGTTGCGGTTAATGATATATTTGAAAAAAGAAATGCATAAAAATGTCACAGGATAAAAAAGAAAAAAGGATAGGCGTTTTTATATGTCACTGCGGTAAAAACATCGCAGGAGGTGTGGACATAAAGGCTTTGCTGGAAAGTTCAAGAAAGCTTGAAGGGGTTGTTTTTGTTACGGATAATAAATTTTCCTGTTCTGAAGAAGGACAAATCGCTATTCAGAATTCTATAAAAGATAATGATTTGAACAGAATTATTGTCGTTGCCTGCGATCCCAGTTTGCATCTTTTGACTTTTCAGCATTGCGGAAAAAACCTTGGGCTAGATCCTGCATTTGTCGATTTGATCGATATCAGAAAATGGACTATGTTCGGCAGTCCGAGTAAGGTCGATGAAAAACAGGCCCTCATTAATTCCCAAAGGCTTATCGAACAAGCCGTAAAAAGGATGCGTTTGAAGCGCATCATTCCTAAAGTCACGGTAGAAGTTAATTCTTCGGTTTTGGTTATCGGATCAGGAGTCGCGGGATTAGAAGCTTCTTTAGATTTGGCTGATAAAGGATATCAGGTTTATCTTGTGGAAAGACTGCCGACTATTGGTGGGAAAATGGCATTACTTTATAAAGTTTTTCCAACGAATGATTGTGCGCCCTGTATTCTGGCGCCGAAGACCGCATATGCGAATATTCATCCCAATATAAATCTGTTGATCAATTCAGAAGTGACAAATGTAGAGGGGCATATAGGCAATTTCAGCGTTGTCGTTAATCAGAAGCCCAGATACGTGGATGAAAAAAAATGTACCGGCTGCGGATTGTGTATTGAGAGATGTCCTACAAGGATAGTTGATGATGAATATTCAAGAGGCATAGGCGAACGTAAGGCCATATATATCCCTTATGATCAGGCCATACCCAGGAAAGCGGTTATAGACGCTCAAAATTGCCTTTATTTTCAGAAAGATACCTGCAGGTTATGCGAAAATGTTTGTCCTGCTCAAGCCATAGATTTTAAACAGCAGCCGAGAGCGCTGGAGTTGAAAGTCGGCGCCGTTATAGTGGCTACAGGTTTTGATGAGTATGATCCTGTTCAGAAAGTTGAGTATGGCTACGGACGGTACGATAATGTCATCACTCAATTTCAATTAGCGAGATTTCTGGATATAGACGGGCCTACGAAAGGCAAGCTTTTAAGGCCGTCGGATAGAAGAGAGCCGCGTAGCATCGCGATGATCCAATGTGTGGGCTCGCGCGATGAAAATGCTAACAGATATTGTTCATCTGTTTGCTGTATGTATGCATTGAAGCATGCTCAGATCATAAAAGAGATGGTTCTGCCTGATATTGAAATCTATATATGCTATATAGATATGCGGACTTCAGGTAAAGGATTTGAAGAATATTACAGGCGGACAAGAGAGATCGGGATTAATTTTATTCACGGCCGGCCGGCTGAGATTGTTGAGCATCACGAGACAAGAAATCTTATCCTCAAAATTGAAGATTCCGATATAGGCGAGCTGCTTAAGTTAGAGGTAGATTTAGTTGTTCTCTCTTGCGCAACAGTGCCATCTCAGGGAACAAAACAGCTTGCTGAACTTTTAGGAATAACTTTGGATGAAAATGGCTTTTTTAAAGAAATACATCCTAAGCTTCGACCTGTTGAAACGAATGTCAGAGGTATTTATATTTGCGGTGCGGCGCAGGGGCCAAAAGATATTCCTGATTCAATTATTCAGGCAAAAGCCGCTGCTTCCTGCGCTGATAGTGAGTTAAGAAAGAAAACATTGCAGTTGCCGGAGATAGTTGTAAGAACGAGAAAAAGTCAGTTAAATTCACCCATAGACACAAAAGTGGGGTAAAGGAGGTTAAAGCCATGCAGGAGATTTACGTTGAAGATTTCATATCTCCCGGTTGTGTCGGTTGTCCGGCGGTAAAAGAGATGCTTAAAAGTTTGTCCGAGGAATTAGGAGGCGATATAACAGTAGAGGAAGTCGATATCACTGTTGATACAACAAGAGCTGCCCAGTACGGAGTTATGTCTGTTCCTGCCATAGCTATTAATGGTGAGCTTAAATTTATGGGAGTGCCCAAAAAAGAGGAATTAAAAAAAGCACTTATAGATGAATTTGAGATAAATAGGTCCAATTAAGCCGGAACAGAAAAAGAGGAATATTGCTGGATTAAAGAAGGTTCAGAGGATGGGTAAAAAGAAATGTCCTTTGGAATGAAAAAAACGGTTTCCGTATCAGATTTTGACCATGATTTCAGGTCTGAAGTTATGGCACATGATGAGGCCCGGGGACTGACAGTTTGTTTTCAATGCGGTACCTGTACGGCAGGATGTCCTATTCATGAGGTTTTTCCAGAGTACAGTCCAAGGAAGCTGGCAAAAATGATAAAGCT
>JAFGJP010000314.1 GCA_016929035.1 Candidatus Auribacterota bacterium
ACTCTTTTCAGTCGCTAAGCCAGCTGCAGAAGAATCTGAATATCGTCAGCCAGGGCGGTGCTCTAGGGAACTTTATGGGAGGAAAATTTCTTTCCTATTATCTCGGTACAGGCGGAGCTTTTTTTCTGCTTGTCAGCGTCCTTCTGCTGTTTGTGCTTCTGTTGACGGAACTTTCTCTTGTTAAATCTTCAAAGATGCTGTTGGCTGGACTGAAGAAAATATTGAAAGGACTGAATTTATTGCTTTTACGTGCTGATAAAGTCTGGAAAAAAGCATATAAAGCGATCAGAGAGAGAAAAGCTAGAAGAGAAGAGTCAGGTTTCAGAGAGACAGGCCAAAAGGCGATTCACGAAACTTTACCTGAAAAAAACACGCATAAAGTCGTTGAAAAGGAAAGCGAAACAGAGAAGAAACCTACGGTTTTTGAAAAGATAAAGGAAAGAAAAAAACCGAAAGCCGTGGTGAAAAGAGACACGTCGGGCTCGTCTCTTCCAGGTCTCGCCATCCTGGAAGACTATGACCGGGATGGAAAAGAGACTGAAGACGACCAGAGGCTTCTTTCAAAAGGTTCGGAGATACTGGAAAATACGCTGGCAGAATTTGGTCTTGACGTGGAAGTCGTCAACATACAGAAAGGTCCTGCTGTTACGCGTTATGAGCTAAAGATCGCGCCGGGGACAAAGGTTGAAAAGATCTCGTCGCTGTCAAATAACATTGCTCTTGCCATGAAGGCTCTCAGCGTCCGCATCATTGCCCCTATTCCGGGCAAAGCGGCCGTAGGAATTGAAATACCCAATGCGAAGACGTCTATCGTCAAGCTGAAAGAGATGTTGGAAAGCAGGGAATACACAGAAAGGAATTATACGGTTCCCCTGGCGCTTGGCAAAGATATTTCAGGAGCTCCGGTCGTCGTTGATCTGACAGACATGCCACACCTTCTTATTGCCGGCGCGACAGGCTCCGGCAAGTCGGTATGCATTAATGCCATCATCTGTACGCTTCTTTATTCATCCACTCCTGACGCGATCCGTTTCGTGCTGATAGACCCAAAAAAAGTCGAGCTTTCCTGTTATAGCGGCATTCCGCATCTGTATTGCCCGATAATCAATACGTCTCAGAAATCTTCTCTCGGGTTAAGGCTTCTTATCAATGAGATGGAGAGGCGGTATGAGCTTTTTGCCCGTCTCGGAGTAAGAAACATCAAGGCCTACCAGGAGTACAAAGATAAAATGGAAGCGCAGGGCAGGGGAGACGAAGCGCAGGGCAGGGGAGACGAAGCGCAGGAGGCCCTGGAAAATCTGCCTTATATTGTTATTATCATTGATGAACTGGCGGACCTGATTCTTGTGTCCTCATCGGATGTTCAGGATTCCATTATCCGTTTGGCTCAGCTGTCGCGGGCTGTCGGAATACATCTTGTTCTGGCGACACAAAGGCCTTCTGTAAAAGTCGTTACAGGGCTGATCAAAGCGAATATCCCCAGCCGGATATCGTTTAAGCTGCCTTCTAAAGTTGATTCCAGGACCGTGCTCGATGCCAATGGAGCCGACAAGCTTCTCGGGGATGGTGACATGCTTTTTCTTCCACCGGGGACTTCAAAGCTTGTGCGAGCTCAGGGGACGTTCGTTTCAGACAGCGAGATAAAAAGGATCGTTCAGTTCTGGAAAGACCAGACGCCTGTGGAATATAACGAAGAAATGACAAGCCGGCTCAGCGCTTCAGGAGGGACTTCTGATGAGGACGATGACGACCTTTTCGACGAAGCGGTGAAGATTATCATTGAAGCAAAAATGGCTTCAGCTTCTCTGCTTCAAAGGCGGTTAAAAATAGGTTATAATCGGGCATCGCGGATTATAGATAAAATGGAAGACAGAGGGATCATCGGCCCGCACGTCGGTAGTAAAGGTAGAGAGATTTACGTTGAATCTTACGATGATTATGAAAATCTGGAAGTTTGATCATGGCTACGATCGGTGAGAAATTCAGAACGGTCAGGCAGAGTTCCGGCTGGACGGTTGATGATGTGTCCCGGCGCATAAAGCTGCCGGCGGCCATTATCGAGGCTATCGAGAGTAATGAGTTTTACAAGCTTCCATCGCCGACCTATGCTATCGGGTTTATTCGGAATTATTCCAAGCTTCTCGGCCTGAACGATAAAGAAATGGTCAATGAGTTTATACAGCAGAATAAGGAAGCGTCGCCGACGAGCCTGGATCTCAGAGATGAGATTATTGCTCACGATCAGGATAGAAAGGGAAGCAGGATCTTCTGGATTTTTCTTGTCATCATCATGATAGGATTGGGAAGTTATTTTCTGATCAGGTACTATCGGGTATCACGAAAAAGCGTGGCCAGACAAAAAGAAGTTGTTGATGAGAAAAAAAGGGATAAGCTTCCTGAAGTCAGCCTTGTCGGACGCTATCAGAGGATGATGATGGATAAAAAAGGTCCTTCTCACGTCCCGAGCACAAGAGTTTCTATCACGGTTATCAAAGAGGTCTTCATCAGCGTTTCCGAAGGAGAAAATCTCCTTTTCAGCGGGGTTCTCAAAGAAGGAGCGTCAGAAGAATGGGCATCTGATGAAGCGATTATCATCAAAGTCGGATCGCCTGACGCTGTTCGGTTATTTGTCAACGAGCAGGATAAAGGCATAGTGGGCGAAAACATGTCGAGTCCGAGCGTTCTTTCAATCAACGGCGAAAGCGTTCACGTTTCTCTTCCAGAACATACTCCGGATGAATAAAAAAAAGATTTTTGTTTCCACGCTTGGATGCCCGAAGAATCTTGTCGACACAGAAATTTTTTGTGGAAATCTTGCGCGAAACGGATTCCGGCTGGTGGACGATTTGTCTCTAGCCGATGTGGCGATCGTCAACACATGCTCTTTTATCAAAGAAGCCCGCGAGGAGACATACCGGGAAATCCAGGACCTCTGCCGATACAAAGAGCATCATCATAGGGGTCTTTGCCTGATCATCACGGGATGTCTGCTGAAAAACAGGAGCGTTTCTCTTCTCAAGAAGAGATTTCCGTGTGCCGACGCGTTTGTCTCTCCTGAAGAATATGTCAGGTTTGCGGAGATTTTAGGCCTTGTCACGCGGCAGGCCGGCAAAAAAATGAAGCGAGGTGCACGTGTTTTTTCAAAGGGTAAGTCAGTCTTCCAATCGTTTCGGCCAGAAGAATACCGCAG
>JAFGJP010000064.1 GCA_016929035.1 Candidatus Auribacterota bacterium
CAGCTGATGTCATTCAAAGAGCTGGCTTCAGAAATGGAGAGAAAACTGAATAAAAAGCTTATCAAGCATATAGCGAATTCTTCTGCTGTCTTCCGCTATCCGGATTCCCACATGGATCTCGCCCGCTGTGGAATAGCCTCTTATGGAGCAAGCCCGTCAGCAGGCTTTATGCTCAAAGAGATCATTCCCGTTGTTTCTGTCAAAGCGAAAGTTGTCCTTATAAAAAAAGTGCTTAAGGGCCAGGGAATCAGCTATAACCGGACTTTTATTGCTCCGGAAGACAAAACGATCGCTCTCGTTGATATTGGCTACGGTGAAGGATACTCAAGAGGATTTTCCTCCTGCGGGCATATGCTTATCCGTGAAAATAAAGCTTTTGTTCTTGGCCGTGTGACGATGGATCTCACGGTTGTCGACGTTTCTCATATAAAAAATGTTTCTGTTGGCGATGAAGCGGTTATCGTCGGAAGTCAGGGAAATGAACGCATAACCGTTGAAGATTTCGCTTCCTGTCTGGACACGGTTCCTTATGAAGTTTTCTGCACGATGGGAAAAATGCTGAAGAAGATTTATCATTGATCAAGCTCAGGCGTTATCCCTTGGCTGAATAAATCAGAAAAGAGACCGATTCATGCTGTTTTTTCGACTGTTTCTCTTGTTTACGCTGGTGCCGGTCATCGAGCTGGCTATCCTGATAAAGCTGGGTGCTTATTACGGTGTGGCGCCGACCCTTTTTCTTGTAGTTTCAACAGGCGTTATCGGCGCTTTTCTTGCAAGGCGTGAAGGGATGAACGCCTGGATACGGATCCAAAAGGAAATGCTGTCCGGCAGATTCCCTGGAAACGATATTATCGACGGATTTCTTATCCTTATTGCAGGAGTGGTTCTTTTAACGCCGGGTCTGTTAACCGATATTCTAGGACTGCTTATTCTTTTTCCTGTCACGCGTGCTTTTTTCAGAGAAATGATCAAAAGAAAGATCAAAAAGATGATGCAGGCAGGACAATCCAGTCTTATATTTTTTATCCGTTAAAATAATTTAAAATTAAAAAAAACGCAGATGATTTTAAATTTCTTTTACCGATGTTGATAGGATCTTTTGATCAGGAAAAAGGTGGAGATGATCATGAGAAGAAGCGCCGGCAGCTGGGCTTTTGGAGAAGGGATCCGGATAAGGATGACAAAAGCGATCAAGGGAAGAAGAAGGAGAGCTAACAGCTTCCCGGTGGTTTTTTGTGTTTTTTTCTCAGGGATCGGCACATGAGAAGGCGAAACAGTATGGAATTTGACGTTTTTTTTCAGAGGAGAATAGCATTTCCTGCAGAAGTTGTTTTTTATGCTCTGCTCGTAAGAACATTTTCCACACACAGTCATGCCCGTTAAATCAGCATGGCAACTTTCGCAGGATTTTTGATCGCGTTCATTGAGATGAGAGCAGATCGGACAGATGACGGGATCTGTTCTGTTGTTTCTTCTGTAAGCCTTCACTTTTTTTGAAAAATCAGCTTGATTCTATCTCGAAGCTGTTTTTGGTCCTGCTGAAGCCTTTTGATGGTTGTCGATTGCTTTTTTATGATTTTCGATGACGTGTAGTGAATATAGATGGCCATGATGATAACAGCGATAGCTGTATTGAAAAACATACTCATTAAAAAATGGATAATCCGTGTCTTTTTATTCAGCATCATGGCAAAGTTGATGAGTATTTCCATATCTTCTTTTTGGATTTCAGTAAAATAAAGGCCGATAAGCTCGATATTGTCCTCTTCTTTCTTGGACCAGGCCGGCCTTGCCTGAAAGCGCACAGGGCGGGGATGAGTGGGGATAAGAATGCTTCCTTCAATAAAAGCCTCGAGTCTTTGCACGTTTTTCAGCTGAGACGGAGAAAGGTTGAGAGCTTCTATGAGAAGTCCTCCTTTGCTGAAGTTCTTCGTGAATCCCTGAAAATATTTCATGCTCTCAGGAGTGTTGTCATCAGGAGAATCTTTGATGTGAAAATGGACAGGGAGATACAAATCGTAACGAGGATATTTTCTTCTCTCTGAGTAGCGAGCCTTGGGATCCATTGCGCCCCTCCATTTTTATATGGATAACGTGAATAGTATGATATTATTCTTATTTCCCGGATTAGTAAATAGTTAAAATCACAATCAGTATATGCATAACAGCAAAAAGATGAAAAAAGTCGCTTTTATTTATGTTATTCCTCCGGTTACAAAAAGCGTGTACACTGGCTATCATCATGGACTCGCTTCTCTTTCTGCTGTTCTGAAAAGATCCTTGAAAACAAGCAACAGGCTTTTCATTCTTGAAAAAAGTTGCATCACAAAAATGAGCATGGATCTGAAGGATTTTGGTCCGGAACTCGTGCTTGTTACCAGCTGCAGCGGACAGATTCAGCTGGCTAAAGCTTTTCTGGAGGCTTATCAAAAATCCTGTCGAAAGCCCTTTGTCATCGTAGGAGGGCCTCATGCAACAGCTTTGCCTGAAGAGACACTTCGCATAGGAGGAGTCGACTCTGTATGCGTTGGAGAAGGAGAAGCAGCAGTAGCAGATTTTGCCCCGAAATTTTTCAGTAATGAAAATTATACAGAAACGCCGGGTTTGTGGTTCAAGACGCCTGATAAAAATATTATAAGAAATGACCCTTCCCCTTTTCTTCATCCCGATGATCTCCCGTTTCCCGACAGGGAGCTCTTCGACTTTCAGAGTTTCATTAATGCTATGCCTCATGAGGTCGGCCCGGAGTTTATGGGATCAAGGGGCTGCGTTTTTAACTGTTCCTACTGCGCGACAGGAAAAATCCATGGAGCGGGCGTTCGTCTGCGCTCGCCAGGCAAGCTTATACAAGAGATCCGGTCAGTGACAGAATCCTATTCCGGTATAAAGATTATCGGTTTTCACGATAATATCTTTACACTGGACAAGGAATGGCTCAGAGAATTTTGTGAAAGATACAGGAAGGAAGTGGCCATTCCCTACTGGTGTAACACAAGGGTCGACTGTCTGACGGAAGATGACGTCAAGTGGCTGAAGCGGAGCAAGTGCCGGAGGATTCACATGGGAATAGAAAGCGGCAGCGAAAGAATACGAAGGGATATCCTGGGGAGATTTATCAGCAATCGGTCTATTCAGGAAGCTTTTCAATGTGTCAAGAGACACGGGATCAAAGCGGTTGCCTTTAATATGATCGGACTGCCGACAGAAACAGAGGATGATATCATGGAAACGATTCTCCTGAACAGGGCTATCCGTCCGTCATGGATAATCCTGTCGATTTTTCAGCCTTACCCGGGAACGGATATCTACCCGTTTTGCGTGAAAAAGCCGGGAGTTTCCGAAGGTGCGTCTGAAGATTATTACTCCTGTCAGAAGATACTTGAACAGACTTCTGTCAGCACGGAAAAGGTCAAATATTACTTCAGTCGATTTATTCCTCAAGTCTACGATTCATAAAAAACGGCAGGGAGAACGCATGGCAGAAGGCAGGCACTGGCTGGGGATTTCCGGTATGTTTTTATCGAGTCTCCTTTTTGGACTGATGGCTTTTTTTGTCAGGGTCGTTTCTTTTGACGCATCTCATTTTTTTGTCGTTTTTATACGGTCCCTGGGAGGAATTGTCCTCCTTGTCCTGCTGTATTTCGTAAAAGTCGTTTCTTTTCATCCGGTCAATAAAAAACTTCTTGTCATGAGGGGCTTTTTCGGCGCTGTCGCCCTCATCCTCTGGTTTCATAACATCAAAGCCATGAGCCTTTCAAAAGCGGTTTTTTATTTTTACAGTTATCCTCTTTATACGGCTTTGGCTTCCAGGATCCTTTACAGGGAAAAAGTTTTTTTGTGGAATCTGGCGGGGATGGGAGCTCTGATCAGCGGGCTGATTATTCTCTCCAACCTGTGGAAATTCGATTTCCAGACGAAGGATGTGCTGGGGATCATCAGCGGTCTTTTTGCTGGATTGGCCATGTCTTTTGTCCATGAGCTCAGGAAAACGGACAGCGCGTGGACGATCGTCATATCTTTTCTTATAGCCAGCACGGTCATGAGCCTTCCGTTTGCGTTGTTTGCCGTTCCCGTCCTGGAGACAGGAACATGGCTCACGCTTTTGATGGTTCCTGTCATAGCAA
>JAFGJP010000315.1 GCA_016929035.1 Candidatus Auribacterota bacterium
ATAGAAAATCCGCTTGAACTTGAGAAAAATCCCTCATTATCGCATATACCTATGAACCGTTCAACAGGTGCTACGTGTACCGCTTACGACCTAACGGACTAAACGGATTGTTTTATTTCACAGGAAGATGCATGATGAATTTTGATCCATGGCCGGGCGAGGACACAACGAAGATCGTTCCTCCATGTTCCATGACAATTTTTTTCACAACGGCCAGCCCAAGGCCGGTTCCTTCAAAATTTTTGGTACTGTAAAAAACATCAAAGATCTTCTCCTGATACTTTTTTTCAATCCCGATGCCGTTGTCTTCAACGCTGGCTGTAAATGCATTGCCGTCCCTTTCGTGGTGAACGCAAATCTTGATCAGTCCCTTTGCCTGATCCTTGATCGCATCAATAGCATTTGTGAAAAGATTAAGAAAGACTCTGTGAATACCGGTTATATCGACATTGACCTCAGGAAATTTATCATCGATTTCAAAGATAAACTCAATGTTCTTTTCCTTGAAATAGTCCATGTAAGGATCGATAATATCCTGAACGACTTCCCGGATATCAACCTCCTGCTTTACAGGGATTCTTTCTTTGGAATAATCAAGCATGTTCAAAACAAGATTGCTGATCCTTTTTTCCTGCGCCTTGATCGCTTTCAGACTCTTCTGTGCTTTTTCCGCATCGCTTATGGAAACCGAGACTTCAAGCGCCTGAATAGCCAGCTTAAGGCCATTCAGGATGTTTTTTGCATAATGCGAAAGGCCTGTAATCACTTCTCCGATAGCTGAAAGACGCTCTTTTTTTATGGCCTCCCGATGCCAGAAGTCGTTCTCCAGCGCGATCCCGACCATGTTCGATAGAATCGTCACGATTTTCAGATCATCCTCCGAAAACTTGTTTTTTGAGCTTCGCATATCCGCATAAAAGATTCCTGCTATTTTCCCCGCTTGAATCGGCGTGCAGACAACTGACTTGATGTTTGCTGAAATAATGCTCTTGTGTGGTGCGAACCGCGTATCATCCATAGCGTCAGACGAAAGAACGGAATTGCCTCTTTCCAATACGTGGTTCACGATGGTTCGGCTGACGGTTACTGTCTGGCTATTGTCTTTGGACAGCATGCTTTTGACTTCCAGATCCCCCGTTTTTTCATTTGTTAAAAGAATGCAGACATTGTCTGCATTGATCATTTCAAACGAAAGCTCAAGGATCTTGTCTATCAGAACCTTGATGTTGCGCGTTGACGTGATAAAATTATTCAGCTTGAAAAGTTTTTTTAATGTCTCATTTTCGCGTCTCAGGCTTTCAAGGTCGATTCTCTCAACAGGCTGAAGAAAAAGAGCTGCATCCTGCGACGACATTGTGAGAATGTCAGAGTCCATTGTTTTTTCGGTATCAATGATATGAACAGCGGGCTTCCCAGAGCTTATCGGCTCATGGGTCTCCTGCACAAGAATGGTTGCTTTACCGATATTGATCTTATCTCCTGATTTCAGAGGACTCCTGTCAACAGGCATGCTGTTGAGATACGTCCCGTTCGTGCTGTTGAGGTCCTCGACCCAGTAGGACTCGCCGTCATAACTTATCCGGGCGTGCCTTCGAGAAACAAGATCATCTAAAACAATGATTTGGTTCTCGTTGTCGCGCCCGATTGTCACTTCGCTGCGGCTGATTTCGTAGACCTCGTCTGCGTCAAACTCTTTAAGCACTCGAAGAATCACTGTCCAGCTCTCCTAAAAGATTCTCGGCATCAGGTATCCACTTGGTATGTCTTTTCTGCTTAAGATATTTTTTCAGCCATGTGCGCGCCTTCGCTATATCGCCTTTTTTATGATAAAGCACAGCCAGCTGAAAAAGCACGTCCATATCCTGAGGATCGTTCCTTAAAGCCTGATGAAACAGCTTCTCGGCCTGAGCATAGTCAAAAGTCAGCATAGCAATACGGGCTTCTTCATAGGCGTTCGCCACGGGGACTTCTTCCAGCTGCGCGTCAGGCCACTTTTCAACAACATCAAGGAGATAAAACAAAACCGTGGCCAGCGTCAGAAAGACAAAAAGGCTGGCTTCTCTTTGACGGTATGTGGCAATGACGTAAAGAAAAAAATTCATAAAAAAAAGAAACGCTATGAATAAGCCTTTTATGAACCGGCCGCTTTTTATCTGAAAATAACCTGGAAGCATCAGAATAAAAGTATTTCTAAGGCTCATTGTGCAGTATGATTTCCTTTTTAAGCATTTTAAGCGGCATAACAGCTTCCTCGGGATGCATCTCCAGGACGGGAATGCCCAAAAGAGAAGAAAAAGGAAAGAGATGGTTTTCTGTAAAACGGACACCGTCCATTCCGCCGCCGGTAATGATCCTGTATTCCGGCGAATAATAACGATTGCCGTAAAAATACATGCCTGAAAAATCGTCAAAGAACATCCCTTTGTAAAGAAGATTGTTCTTGACCCGGCCAGTCTCACCTGTCACATTCCCGAAAATGTCATAAGAATACTGCTTGGCAATATTCCCAAACCGGTCCGTTATGACATTGATGCTGCCGTCGGGCAGAAGATGATAGAAAAACTTCTTTCCCCCTGCCTCGACTTTGAAAAGGACACGGCCGTCAGGGGCATAGACATACTTCGATGAAATCGTGTTTTTTCCATGAACTTCAGCCAGAAGCTTTCCTTCAGGCGCATAAATATATTGTGTTTTATCGCCATAATCATCAACAATGGATGCCAGACGCCCGTCTTCATAATAATCAAAAGTCGTTACTTCTCTTCTGTCGTTGATGATTCTTTCAAGACGGTTCTTATCGTTCCACTCAAATGCCGTTAAGGCTCCTTTTTTTGAAATATACTGAATATTGCCTGAAGGATAGTAGCCCAGGCTTACGGTAGCCTGTTCGTCGAGAAAGACTTTGACCTTGAGAGATTCTTTATACCCGATGCGGTCAATCGCTGTTATGTCGAGAACGTTCTCTCCGGAGTTGAGCTTGAACTTATCAAGAAAGAACATATTCTTTTCCTTGTCTATCTGACAGACATTATTATTGACATTGACATATTCCGGTGGCCTCTTGGGCATGACGCCGAACAAAGGAACATACGTTCCTCCGGAATAGAGGGAATCATAGATTTTTTCAAGCCTGTTCCCGTTCTTATCGGCATACCCTCTCTTAAGCGTTCCAAAAAGAGTCGACTCTTCAAGCAGATTGCCGTTAACATCATAGCGATAGGTGTTCTGTTTGTCATCTGCTCTCTCCTGAACGACTCTCAGCATGGAATCGTCCTGATAGATATTGCTCTGTTTTTCGCCTTGATGCTCTGTGCTTGTTATCTCTGAAATGACGTCCATGAAATTGTAATCAAAATCGGCATCAAAGATTTTCTCTTCCTTATAATTAGAGACCCTGATGCGCGATATCAGGCCTCTGTCGTTGTAGCCAAACGTCTCGGTGATCCTGTTCGAATAGAGCAGTGACTGCAGTCTCGTTCCCATATCATATTTAAAAACAACCTTATCGCCCGTCGAATCCTGAATATCTTTCACGCGGCCGTAGGTGTCATACTCATAGCTGATGATATAAAGATCGGGGAAAGAGATCTTGGAGATCTTCCCGCCTTTTGTATAAGAAAAAGAAAAAGGCAACTGATTGACTGTCAGCTTTATCAGGCGGGATTCCTGGTCATAATCATAAGTCTTGCTGAAATCTGCTCCCTTGACGGCCTTCCGCCGTCCCTGAGAATCATAGGAATATTCTATAGAGGATTCATCCGGATAAGTAACGGAAGTGAGGTTTCCGATAAGGTCATGTTCCCTTATTTCAAACATGCCTGATGAGTGGGCTATAGAAAGTATCTGCCCATACTCATCATAAGTTATCTCCGTAAGTTCATCTTCACCTTTGGAAATAATAGCAAGGCGGTTCATCTGGTCATATCCATAACGATAGGTCAGGCCGGAGGGAAACTGAAAGGCTGTCAGGTTGCCGTTGCTGTCGTAGAAAAATGAGCTTGTCTGCTTCTCGGCATTGAGAACTCTCTCCAGCTGCCCGTTGTCATTATAATAATAAGAATAGATGTGGCCCTCCGGATCGGCTGCCGCCGTAATTTGATTTCTCCAGTTATATTCAAACAGGAAGATAATGTTTCCCGGTTTAAAAATTGATTCAAGGTTTCCGGCCTGATCGTAGGAGTAAACCGTTTCCTGGAACTCATTTTTTCTGACTTTGATGAGATTCCCGAGATTGTCATAAGAAAATTCTTTTTTATCCCCGGTCGTCTCCACTATCTCCAAAGGGCGCATGAAATGATCAAATTTTCTTGTCAGCGTCTCCCCGTCCGGATAGACTTTATGGGTATAATAAGAACTGAAAAGTTTCTGTTCAGAACCAAAATCCTTTTGATAATCGTAGCGTGTCGTGGCATCAGAGCCTGCAGTTTTTTCACTGGTCAGCCGAAGAATGGCATCATATTCATAAACGTACTCTCTATCCGTAAAATCTTTTTGACGGACCAGATTTCCCAGTGCGTCGTATTCAAAAGAGGCTACTCGGTTGCCCGGGTCCCTGATCTGAACGACGCGCCCCATCCCGTCATACTGATAAGCTGTAACTCTTTTATTCCATATTTCCTGGATTATCTGGCCAGCTAGATTATACTTTTCAATTTTGACAGAACCGTCCGGATAGACTGTCTTTCTTTCCTGAGCCTGATCATCATAAAATATTTCTTTCCTGTTCCCCTCAGTGTCGACAAAGGTCTTTTGTCTCCCCCAAATGTCAAACTCGTAAAAAATCTCCCATCCGGAATTCGAAGACACTTTCTGAATATTTCCCCAGGAATCGTACTGCACGCTGTAGGTCACGTTCGCAGGATCAATCAGGCCTGTCAGTCGGCCAAGAGAATCATACTCCATCTGAAATTCCTCATTTTTGCCCAGCCCGATCTTTTTGACGGGTAATCCCTGTTCGTTAAACTCATACTTTATCATTCGTCCCGCAGGATTGACATGCTTGCTCAAAATTCCTGTTTTTGCGTTGTAATCAAAATACGTGACAACGCCGGGAGCATCTTCCTGCTCAATGACCTGGCCGTAGTCATTGTATTTTTTCAC
>JAFGJP010000316.1 GCA_016929035.1 Candidatus Auribacterota bacterium
TAAAAACATATTTCAAATCACCTTCAGGAAGAGTGACATCTTCAGCGCTCTGAAAAACTGCTTCTTTGCAGTCAAAGCCAAGGCCTTTTAAGAAAATCGTTCCCATGGAGGCTTTCTTTTTATCTTTCTTTAAAACAAGGACCTGTGAAGCCTCTTCCTGATGCCTGGCATGTTCGGATTCCTGCTCTGTTGTAAGTCCAAGAAATTCTTTTGAACGCGCAAACTCATTATCAATTTCCAGGAAAAACCTCTCAACAAGTCCTTCCTCTATTTCAAACCAGTTAAGCACTTCTTCATCGTTTTTGCCGATATACTTATTCCCGGAAAAGCCGATGTCTTTCATCTTGCAAAGAGTATTGGAAAGACTCACGATGCAGATGAGTTTCAACATCTCCGCATCAACGCCCAATTCATGAAGAGGAGGATTATGATGCTGGCTGATGGCTTTCCTGATAGCGTAAGGAAGCTTCCATCTGTCAGCCAGGTAATCACCAGCCACTTCATGATCAGCGCCTATAAAATGCATCTCAGCTTTTTCAAGATGGATATTCTCTTTTAAAGACATCTCAATGGCTTTTGTGAACTCTTCAGGCATGTACTGGTTAAAAATAATCTTTCCAATGTCGTGCAGAAGGCCGGCTACAAAAGCTTCTTCTGGAAGCTTGTAACGCGTGAGACGCGCAATGAGCCTTGCTCCGGCAGCAACAGCCAGCGAATGCTCCCAGAATCTTTCCATGTCAAGGCCCGTTTTTCCGCTTTCCATGCTTTTGGCTGTTTTAAAAACAGAAATACCGAGAGCCAGATTCTTTATCGTATTGAATCCAAGGACAACAACAGCCCGGGATACCATGCTGATCTTGCTTGAAAAACCGAAAAACGAGGAGTTCACCAGTTTCAGCACCTTTGCTGTCATGGCCGGGTCTTTTGAAATCACTTCAGCAAGATCCTTTGCAGCTGTACGCCTGTCTTCAATCACTGTCATAAGCTTATGGGCAATAATGGGAAGAGAAGGCAGAGCATCGAGATTTTTCACTATTTTTTCAATTCTTGAAGCCATTTTTTTATTCCTTTAGCCACGAAGAACCACGTAAAGGCTGTTGCCAACGTGGCAAGCACGAAGGGCCGCTAAGTTTAATTATAAAATCCTTTCTTTAATCTATTCAATTTAATCATTCTATTTACTTTAATCGTGAATCTTGTATCATGTATCTCTTCTTTTCTACTTACTTATCAGTCGGTCATGGGTGATGGGTCTTGGGTCATTGTTAAAAAAGCTTTTGCCATAACCTGTCACCCAACACCTAATACCCAGCGAAGCTATATAGAATAATTGCATTTTGGATGCCAAAATTTAATTAACCACAAATTCACACAAATAAAAAGTTTTTTAGCCACTAAGAACACTAAGGGGCACTAAGAGTTTCGCACTTTGTGCGAAAAAAAGACTTCGTGTTTCTTCGTGCTGTGCCCCGTTTTCGCTGAAAGCGAATCACGGGGGCCCTTCGTGGCTACCCATTTTTTGTTTTTATCTTTTCACTCACCACTCATCACTCACTACTCACCACTGCTTTTCAACTGTTGTTCTGTTCTTATTCCTCGAGCTTTTTCCTGACTAATGGGAAGATTGATGATAAATGTTGTTCCTTTACCAATTTCGCTTTCCACTTTCACTGTACCGTTGTGCTTTTCCACGATCCTGAAAACGATGCTGAGCCCCAGTCCTGTTCCTTTATCTGATTCTTTTGTCGTAAAAAACGGATTGAATATTTTTTTCAAAGTCTCTTCATTCATCCCCACGCCGGTATCGCTTATTTCAATCCCCACGCCGTCTTTGATCTCATATGATCTTATTGTAATGATGCCTTTATCCGGAATGGCATGAACAGCATTGACAAGAATATTCGCCACGACCTGTGATATCTGTTGAGGAAAACACTCTATAGACGGCACCTCTTTTAATTCTCTGACAACTTCTGCTTTATATTTTAACTCGTTCCATACAAGGTTGACCGTATCGTCAATAATCTTATTGATATCAGCCTTTTCCATCTCTGTTTTATCCATGTGCGAAAATGTCTTGAGATCAAAGACAATTTTTTTCACACGTTCTAATCCGTCAACGTTCTCATTGATAATCTCATGGATGTTCTTGAGTGCTTTGTCTATCTTTAATTTTTCCTTCAGCTCAACAACTTCTTCAATGAGTTTCTTTCTCTGCTCTGTCTCTTCAATCGATGAAATATTCCATTCAATCTCCTTATACTTTTCCAGAAGCTCGCTTATCTTCTTAAAATATTTTTCCAGCATTCTCGTGTTGCTCATGACAAAGGCTACGGGATTATTGATCTCATGAGCAACGCCGGCCGCGAGCTCGCCTATCCCCGCCAGACGCGATGACTGAAGAAGCTGACGCTCCATCGTCTTTTTTTCCGTTATATCATCAGCTATAACGACTATCGAGCTGACCATGTTTTCTATCATAATGGGATAAGCTACGTAGCCAAGAATAGCCTCCTCATCCACGAACTCCCCCATGTCTATAACCGTTTTTTCCTGCTTGACCCTCCTGACAGCATCTTCTATCCGCCTGACGATCATCTCAGGGAAAATTTCTCTGAAATTTTTTGAAAAGAACGTCTTTTCAAATTCATCCAGGAGATGGAAGAGTTCTCGTCCTCTTCTATTCAGCATAAAGACTTCTTCGCTTTCTCCGTCAAGAAAGACAATGCCGAAGTGAGCGTCTCTGATGATTCCCTGTGAGCGCTCCTGTTCCCGTTCTAGAGCCTCTTTCTGCAGTTTCAGCATTTCTGTTGTCTCATCAATATATCTCTCAAGCTCCTGGCTGTATTTCCTTTTCTCTATCTTTTCCTTTCTCAAATGGATAATGTCTTGAACGCTTGCCGCGACTATTGATTGATCGAGAGGTTTTAGAAGAATGTCAGTGATTCCTGTTTTTATGGCAGGCCGCAGCTCCCTGATATTTTTTTCATCAACAAGAAGAATGATGACCGCATCTTCATCCTGCTTCTTTAAATCTTTTAAAAAATCTTCGCCCGATGTTTTTCCGGCAAACCATTCAAAGATGACGATATCATAAAAAACTTCGCGAAAAATATTTAAAGCTTCTTTTTCATCTAAGTTAATGGTTACATCAATATTCTGTTTGCTGATAATCTCTTTTATCTTTTCAGATGTTTCATTATCTTTGCAAATAAGAAGGATTTTTTTCTTTTCATCCATGATTTTTTAATTCAGCCACGAATCCACTCAGTGACCACGTTGTCACTTGCAACGAGAATCACGTGGCACGAATGAACACAAATAAAAACAAAAGTTTTAGCCACTAAGAGCACTAAGGGGCACTAAGTGTTTCGCACTTTGTGCGAAATTAAAAAACTTCGTGTTGCTTCGTGGCCCTTCGTGGCTGCCCATTTTTTCTTTTTCCTGTCGAATATAGGAAACCTTCTACTCCTTCTCTGTGTCTTTGTGGCTTTTTGGCTAATCTTTTATTTAATTCCAATTTTCTTAAAAATGATGGAGCGGAGTTCTTTGTAGATAAAGTACTCCTTGTTGAGTGAAAAGTATTTCTGCTTACCCCGTTCCCTTGACTTAAATATACCGTCTTTTTCCAGCTTTCGCATCTCTTTTGAAAGATTGCCTGGATCGACCTGAATGATTTCAGCTATTTCTCTCAGGTAAAGTTCAACATCAGGATGGGTAAAATAATAAATTAGAAGCTTTCTTCTCAGAGGAGATCTTAATATTTCCATATTCTTTATTGTTATTTATTACAACAATTGTAGTATTATTTCACAATATTTTCAATTGGAAACCTTAAGAGCGTCCTTTTAAAAAATTGTAATATATACAACGATTGTTGTATATA
>JAFGJP010000317.1 GCA_016929035.1 Candidatus Auribacterota bacterium
ATCGAAGAAAAATCTTTCCAGTACGGCCTTGCCTGCGGCTTTAAAAACAGGTCCGAATGCCCTTTATACCTGGCCAAGATCTGCAGGAAAATTTTGAAAGTTCTGTATGGTGACACGGCTTGCGAGGCGATTGCTGTCTACGAAAACGAAAATAAAACCCTTCATGTTTTCCCCCTTAAAAATCTTTCTCAAAAATATCTTGATGCGGTTAAAAGGCTAGCTCAAAAACAGGCCAGAAAAAGAATTTTCTCGGTTTTCTTTGACAAACATTATACGGTTTTGGGCGATGAACCGTCCGGAAAGCGGCTTGCGTCCTGCCATGAATCACTCTCCTTCAATATTATGATTAGCAATAAGCTTTACGGACAACTTATGATTTTCAGCAAGGCTAAAAAGATGGTTCAGAAAGTTGAAAAATATAAGTTTGAAAGCGTTTTCTCCAGAGCCAGTCATATTATCATCAAAGTCTCGGACCTTATCCGTTCCGAAAAGACCAAAACGGATAAAATCATTGAGGATATGACTGAAGGCATCATCCTCTTCAAAGAAGGGGAAGAAATCAGCATGATCAACACAGCGGCTAAGAAAATTCTGGGACTGCCGAGAAAGGGCCTTATCGACAACACAAAAAAAGAGTTCGTCAAAATGATTTTTCTTTCCATGCTCAGGGATTTCCAGTCGAGCAATGAAACTGTCGAAAGGGAGATCAAGCTGTCTTACCCGCACGAAAAAATATTAAAGATCAACATAACGCCTACAGGGGAAAGCCAAAAAGACGCCCTGATCGTCATACGGGATGTCACCCATCTGAAGGAAGTCGAACGTCTGAAGGATGAGATCATCTCGACTGTTTCCCATGAACTTCGCACGCCGCTTACCGCTATAGACACCATGGTGAGCAACATGCGCATCGGCATCACCGGGAAGCTCTTTCCAAAGCAAAAGGAATATCTTGAGCGAATGAAAGCCAATATCGACAGGCTCTCGTCTCTTATCAATAACCTCCTTGATATTTCAAAGCTGGAATCCGGGAAGATCACACTCTCAAAAGACTTCTATTCTTTCAGCGATATCTTCGACAGCGTCCACAGGCTTCTCGAACAGTCTCTTGTCAGTAAAAGCATCTCTTTCAAAAAACAAACCCTGCCGTCTGACCTTATAGCTTACATCGACAGGGAAAGAATCGAGCAGGTGCTCATCAACCTGATTTACAACTCTGCAAAATTTACCCATGCAGGCGGAACAATCCTTGTGAGAGCCCAGGAAACAGAACGCGCAACGCTCAAGCTTGACGTGATCGACAACGGCATCGGGATAGAAAAGGATGAACTCAGCCGGATATTTCAAAAGTTCAGCCAGCTTGGCCGGACATACGGCGCTGGAGAAAAGGGGACCGGACTCGGACTGGCCATCTGCAAAAAGATTACCGAGATGCACGACGGACGGATCACGGTCAAATCTCCGCCTGATATAAAAGGCTGGGAAAAGGGAAGCCAGTTTATTGTCGAGCTGCCTTTAAAAAATGAAAAAGAGATCCTTAAAGACATCATTGCGGCAGCCATTGACAAGGCGTCCAGAAACAAAACAGAATTTTCTTGTGCATGCATCTCTTTCCCTTCGAATTACAGCGAAAGCAGAGTACGGGACATTAAGCAAAAAATAAAACAGAACATCAAAAACGAGCTGGATATATTATTTCATTTTCCTAAAAGTCATAAAATTCATATAATATTACATTGTACGGGCAAGGATGTTAAAAAGATCTTAAAAAGGCTCCGGCGGGTCATCGGGGAAGCCAGGAAGTGGATGCATCTTTCCATGTATCCTAAAGATTTTGTCGATTCAGAAGAATACAGCGAAACGGCCAATGACTAAAAAAAAGCAAATCCTTATTGTTGACGATGACGACAGCCTCCGTAAGATGCTGAAAATGCGGCTTACTTTCAGCCAGTATAAAGTCTTGGAGGCTGAAAACGGAGAGGAGGCGTTTGAGGTCATCAATAACAGCAAGCCAGATCTTATTCTTCTCGACATCGCCATGCCAGACATGGACGGATACGAGGTCTGCAAGATTCTTAAGGATAATCCTGAAACGCGCGATATTCCCATTGTCTTTCTGACAGCGATAGGGGGCAATATTGAGAACAAGCTCCAGAGCCTCATGGTCGGAGGAGTTGACTACATCCAGAAGCCATTTGACGGAAATGACTTAATGAAGAGAATAGAAAAAATTCTCTATGGAGGTTGACATGGCTGATAAATCTAAAAAACAAATCCTTGTTGTTGACGATGAGCCGGATATTGTTTCCGGAATAAGCGACCGTCTGGCTTTCGAAGGGTATGACGTCATCACAGCTAACGACGGACAGGCCGCGCTCAAAATCGCCCGTGATAAAAATCCTGACCTGATCGTCCTTGATATCATGCTTCCAAAAATTGACGGGTTCAAAGTCTGCCGCCTTCTGAAGTTTGATAAAAAAAGAAAGCACATTCCTATCATCATGCTCACGGCAAAGACCCAGGAAACAGATAAAAAGACCGGGAAAGACATGAAAGCCGATGAATATATCTGCAAGCCTTTCGATCAGGAAGAGCTCATAAAAACGATCAAAAAACATCTCAAGGAGCAGTAAAAGCATATCAGAATATCAGGAGACCGGAAGGGAGGAAATCAGGATAACTGGAAATCAGGCGATGGGTCATCGGGAGATCAGAATATCAGATTCAATAATTTCTGATACCCTGATTCCCTGATAATCACTGCCTGATACCCTGATGGCCTGTTACCCTTATAAGGAGTAATAAGATGCTTGAAGATAATGCCTATGAAATCGGAGAAGCTCTTATAGCCCATAACATCGTTGCCAAGGAGGAATTCGAGGAAGCCATGAATTCCTCTGAGGAGTCAGGTGTTTCTTTTGTTGACATACTCATCGAGAACTTCAACGTTGATAAAAATGATATCTACAATACCATAGCTGAACTCTATAATGTTCCTTATGTGGATCTCAGCGAATATGTCTCAGACCCGAAAGTCATTGAGCTTATCAGTGAAGACCTTGCCAGAAAGTATACGGTTTTTCCTGTTTTTAAAATAGGAAACGTGCTGACCGTGTCTATGTCTGACCCGACAGATATTGTGGCCATCGACCAGATTCGCCTCAATTCAGAAGTCGAAGTGGAGCCATGCCTCAGCTCCAAAAAGGATATCCTCGAAAGCATCAACAAGAACTACCGGGCTACCGACGCCATGCAGGGTATTGTCGACAGTATTGGAGACACGTCTCTCGGAAGTTTTTTCACGGCCGGAGACACAGCGGAATCCCCTGTTACCAAGCTTGTCAACGTGATCATCAAGCAGGCCGTTATGGACAGGGCAAGTGATATACACATCGAACCTGAAGAAGATTTTTTAAGAATCCGGTTCAGGATCGATGGCATACTTTACGAGATCCCTCAGCTCCCCAAGCACCTGCAGTCTTCCATCATCTCAAGAGTCAAGGTCATCTCCAGCCTTGACATAGCCGAAACACGCATTCCCCAGGACGGACACTTTAAAATGAACATCGATAACAAGGAAATGGATGCCAGAATCTCAACCGTGCCAACGGTCTTTGGTGAGAACGTCGTTATTCGTCTTCTCAATCCGGCCAATATCCTCATGCAGCTTGAAGACCTTGGGTTCACTGAAGACTCTCTCGTCAAATTTGAAAAGATGATAAGCCTTCCTTACGGCATCATCCTGACAACAGGACCCACCGGAAGCGGAAAAACAACGACTCTTTACGCGACGCTTAACCGGGTCAATTCCATTGAAAAAAATGTCATTACCATCGAAGACCCAGTTGAATATAAGATAGGCCTTGTCAGGCAGATCCCTGTCAACATCAAAACAGGTGTCACGTTTGCCAACGGGCTGAGAGCCATCCTCCGCCAGGACCCGGACATCGTCATGGTGGGAGAAGTGCGGGATACAGAGACCGCAGAAATCAGCGTGCAGGCCGCTCTCACAGGCCACCTTGTGTTCAGCACGCTTCATACGAACGATGCGTCTGGAGCTCTGACCCGCCTTGTCAATATGGGCGTAGAGCCTTTTCTCATCTCTTCCTCGGTCGTCGGCGTCATCGCTCAGCGGCTTGTTCGAAAAATCTGTGAATTCTGCAAAGAGCCTTACACCCCGAGTCCGGCGGCAGTAAAAAAATGGGGTCTCACGGCAAAAGACGGCGGCAAAGTCACTCTTTATAAGGGAACAGGATGTCCGGAGTGCCGCGGGACAGGCTATAAGGGACGAATAGGCATCTACGAGGTCCTGGAAATCGACGACGGCATCAGGAAGATGATCATCGAAGGAACTCCAAGCCATGAAATAAAAAATTACGCGGTCAAAGAAAGAGGATTGAAAGTGCTCGGCGTGGACGGCATACAAAAAGTCCTCAGCGGCATAACAACGCTTGAAGAAGTCTCCCGTGTTACAGAAACAAAGACAGTCGAAAAGAAAGAAGCCCCTCAGGCCAAAGCAAAAGAAGGTGGAAAAGACTTGATCCAGCCTGTCAGGGCTGTTTCCAGAACCGTCAACGTTGATGAATACCAGAAAAAGCTTGCCGCCTGGATAGGAAGGAAATAAACAAAATTTAAAATTAAAAGTTAAAAATTAAAAATAA
>JAFGJP010000065.1 GCA_016929035.1 Candidatus Auribacterota bacterium
ACGAATTATGATTTTATCACGTGGCATAAATCACGAATAACTATTGATGACGCCAACCAGGGTGAATTATACGTCATCAACGAAAACAGCCAGATAACAACACAGACATTTACGAATGTTGTCAGCAGCGAAAGGATCATGCTCGGTCAGCGCTATGACCAGAGCCTCACGAACCAGAATTACGACGAAGACTGGGACTGGATCTTTGCCAGGCAGTATACAGCCAACCCGCCGGGAACAACGCTGGAAGAAGAAGAAAGCGCCATAAAAAAACTTGTTTTTTCAACTCCCGGCCAAACCCTGGTTCAGAACCAGTCTTCGACTCTCATTACGGTCGAGACGCGCGATGTTGACGGCAACCGCGTGGCCGTAACGACAGATCACCAGATACGCCTGGATTCTTCGTCATCAGGCGGCCGATTTGCTCCTTCTTCTGCCTCTGAAAACTGGAGCTCCGGCAATTCCATTACATTGACTATCCCGGCCGGCCAGTATTCGGTGTCTTTCTATTATAAAGATTCCCAAGTCGGAAGACCTGTTCTGACAGCCAGCGAATACCCGTCCATGGGCTGGACAGACGCGATGCTGCAGTTTGTCATCATCAGCAGCGTGAGCCATTTTGCCATAGAAGTCACAACGCCTCAGACAGCAGGAGTACCCTTTGATATAACAATCACGGCAAAAGATGCTGACGGAAACAAAGCAACGACTTACACCGGCACCGCGCTTCTGACTGCAAACTACGTCACCCCTGCAACAGGAACGTTTCTTTTGACTCCTTCAAGCGTTTCTGGATTCGAGGAAGGCGTGGCTACGGTCACATGCCAGTACAATGACTGCGGCACCATCACCATCACGGCTGTTGACCAGCAGGATAAATCAAAAACAGGGACAAGCATCGACATCTTTTTTGTTCCATTTGTCTTTACCATTCAGGCTGAAAACCAGCAGACAGTCAACGCTCCTTTCACGCTGAACATCACGGCCCTGAACGCTGAGTCTGCAGTCACCCCCAACTACGCAGGGCCTGCCGGCATATCGTTCACTAACATCTCTCCTGCTTCCGTGCAGGGAAGCCTTATCACTCCTGATACGGTGACGGAATTCAGCGACGGCATTGCATCAATGACAAATATGACTTACAACCGCTGGGGAGAGATCAAGCTAGCGGTTTTTGATAAGACCGATCCATCAAAAACAGGAGAAACAGAAAACATCCTGTTCCTGCCTCAGGATTTCCTTATTACGGTCAATGATGCGCCTCCTTCAAGGCTCTTTTTTTATATCAGCGAACAGTTCCAGATCGTTGTCACGGCAAGAGATTTTAATGGAAGCGTCATTTCCAACTACCAGGGAACCATCGATTTTGAAGATGTGGACTATGTGAACGTGCCGTCTCCATATACCTTTGTTTCGCAGGACGAGGGCCAGCATGTTTTCCTGCTTTTCTGCAGTGAGGAGCAGGAATTTCTCCTTCAGGTGCATGATACAAATCACCCAGATATATCCGGCATCAGCAATACTATTCCCTGCAAGTATGGGAAAATCATCATCCATTCAGCAGACGGACCTGTAGGAACGATTGAAATCCCAATATCCATAGTCGATTCAGCCGGAGATATCATCACGTCAGACAGTTCAACGCAATTCAAGGTCACTCTGACAGAAGGCATAGCGAATAACACGGCATCAGCCACAGGCACAGCTGCATACATTACAATCAATCAGGGAAAATCAATGATCTCCGTAACAGACACGGAAGCAGAAATCGTCACCATCACACCAGAATCCCTGCCTGAACTCGCTACCCAGGACGGCGAAGCGACATTCGGCACAATAGGAGCAAGAGGCGTGCGTATACTCTTCTGGAGAGAGAAAGACTGAAAGACCGTGGGAAGCAGGACGAAGGATGTGGGACGTTAGGCTTAGCCAGTGGTGAGTTGTGCGTAGTGCGTAAAAAACAACTCGATACAAGATACAGGATGCAAGATACACGATAAAAAAAGAGATAAAATTCCAAATTCTAAATTTAAAACTCAAAACTACAAACTCAAAACAAAATAAGCTTTGCTATGCTTCACAGTTAATAGTCAATGGTCGATAGTCGATAGTTCAAGGAGTCTTCG
Organism: Candidatus Auribacterota bacterium; assembly: GCA_016929035.1. GTDB lineage: Bacteria > Auribacterota > JAFGBW01 > JAFGBW01 > JAFGJP01 > JAFGJP01. The sequence continues at coordinate 2,127 of JAFGJP010000065.1, forward strand.
ACGATATTTAAGCTTCGCCATTTGTGCGTTATGCGTCATACTGCTTACTACTTACCACTCACTGCTTTTCTCTGCGCCCTACTTCGACTATGCTCAGTACAGGTCTGTGGTGAAATTTTATGATCCTCCAGCGGAGCGTTCCTTAACTTTAGCGCATTTTAGGCGCTTTTCATTTTTAACTTTTTATTTTTCAAATTTCACACTTCAAACTTCAAATTTCTTTCAACATTACTTATTACCGCTTACGGCTGACTTTTTCTCTTGTCATACGGCCATAAAATCAAGACAATAGAGTGTTTCAAGGAGGACAAAGCCGTCATGCTTGACAAAACAGGTTTTGACAATGAAAAGTACCTTAAAGAACAAACATCCTCTATTCTTAAAAGAGTAAACGGCAACAACAGCAAGCTCTATCTCGAGTTCGGCGGGAAACTCCTCTACGACTACCATGCTGCAAGAGTCCTCCCCGGGTTTGATCCGAACGTGAAGATGCAGCTTCTCCAAAAGCTGAGAAGCAAGACTGACGTCATTCTCTGCATCTATGCAGGCGACATCGAAAGAAAAAAGCTCCGTGCCGACTTCGGCATCACTTATGACTCTGACGCTTTGAAAACGATCGATGATCTCTCCGACTGGGGCGTAGACGTGATGACGGTTGTCATCACCCGCTATGAAGGACAGCCCTCTGCCACGGCCTTTAAGAATAAACTGGAAAGACGGGGCGTGAGGGTCTATACGCATAAATTCACAAAAGGGTACCCTACAGACGTGGACACCATCGTCAGCGAAGAGGGCTACGGGGCAAACGAGTACATTGAAACAAATCACCCTATCATTATCGTGACAGGCCCAGGTCCCGGAAGCGGCAAGCTTGCCACCTGCCTTTCGCAGCTCTACCATGAGCACAAACGAGGCATTAACGCGAGCTACGCCAAGTTTGAGACATTCCCCATCTGGAACCTCCCGCTCAAGCATGAGGTGAACGCAGCCTATGAAGCGGCAACAGCTGATCTGGGCGACGTGAACCTTATCGACCACTTTCATCTTGAAGCCTACAACGAAAAAGCTGTTAACTATAACCGCGATATCGAGGCGTTTCCCCTTTTGAAACGCATCATCGAAAGAATCACCGGAAAACCTTCTTTTTACAAGTCGCCGACCGATATGGGCGTCAACCGGGCGGGCTTTGGGATCACAGACGACAATGTCGTAAGACAGGCCGCCGCGCAGGAGATCATAAGGAGATATTTCCGCTACGCCTGCGAATACGCCATGGGTTTTGTCGAAAGAGAAACCGTACAGGAGATCGAGCTCCTCATGGAGGAGCTGCATGTGAGCATCGAAGACAGAAGCGTGGTCCTTCCGGCGAGACGCGCAGCAGAAGAAGCGAAAGCAGACGGCAAGGGAAGAGAGGGCATTTACTGCGGCGCTGCTCTTGAGCTGAAAGACGGTACCATCATCACAGGCAGAAACTCTCCCCTGATGCATGCGGCTTCAAGCCTTATTCTTAACGCTGTGAAGCATCTCGCGGAAATCCCTGACAAAATACCACTGCTCCCAAACAGCGTCATCGATACGCTGAGCCACTTCAAAAAAGATGTTCTAAAAGGAAAGGAGCTCAGCCTTGACCTTGAAGAAACGCTCATTGCGCTCAGCATCAGTTCAGCCCTCAACCCGGCCGCGCAGATAGCTGTTGAAAAACTGAAACATCTCGGCAACTGCGAAGTCCACATGACGCATATCCCCACTCCAGGCGATGCGGCGGGCCTCAGGAAGCTGGAAGTGAACCTGACAAGCGACCCCGAGTTCTCATCACGAAGTTTATTTATTGTTTAGAAACAGTATATCGTGGCTCGTGAATCGTTTAAGGTCCTTCGAACAGAGTTTACCCTGAGTTTATCGAAGGGCTCAGGATAAATAGTGCTGCGCACGAATAATTATAAGAAAGTTAGCCGCTAAGAACGCGCCTGTCCTGCTTGTAGTGAGCTTGTCGAACTGAGCGAGTGAAATGAGTCGAAGGGAAGAACACAAAGAGATTCGCACGGAGTGTGAAAAAACCCCTTTTCTCTGTGTTCTCTGTGAACTCTGTGGTGAATATATATATATTTGTGCACAGCACTCCTTAAATTATCGAGGAAAAACATGTTAGAATATCCTTTCATGAAAATTAAGTTCATTTTCATTTTTGTTCTGATATCTGTGTTTCTGGCAGGATGCGTGACAACAGGCACAAAAGACCTGCCAGAATCAGAAACCACCCAGGCCTTTATCGGCCCTCCTGATGTCTTTCAAGATAAAAGCGTAGGAGTCTATATCATTTATCAGCACGCCAAAATCGAGGGAGGACATCATGAAGGCCTCATGCAGGTCAAACAGCCTTGGATATTCGGTATGTCAAAAGAGCAAAAAGACTTCCTTTACGGCCAGGCCGGCGAGTTTGCTTCCCATGCGTTTACTAATGAACTGGGAAGGCAGGGCATAAACGTCACTCCTCTCAAAGAGTGGAGCGAAAAACTCTTTAAAAAACACGATTACCTTGTTACTGCCAGGATTGAAAAAATCATTCTGAACACTTTTGGAAGAGGAACCGTAGAGGGATTTGGCTCTGCCGGCGATTACTGGGAAGCCAGAATCTTCTTTTCTGATATAACGGTCAAAGAAACACATGCTGAAAAAATTCTTTTTCATGGCAATACGGAAACCTATGCTAAACTCAAGCCCTGCCCTGTCAAGCTTGACTGGACTTTCCTGTCACTGGTCAATCGAAGCCTGAATTCATCCCTTCAGATGCAGGAAATGCAGGAGGCAAAAACAGCCCTGCAGGCTTTGTCAAAAGGCAAAGCCTATCTGAAAAACTGGGAAGCTTCTTATTCCATAGAAGGATACCAGATGACCCCCATGGAAGTGGCTGCCAGAAAAGCAGCCTGCGAACTGATAGGAAAACTCCGCTAATCGCTTTGCGGTCGTTAGTCGATGGTTGATGGTCGTTGGTTCAAGGAGCGCCACCCCCTGCAGTTTTGCTTCGCAAAACTAACGCTGGGGACTAAAAGCGCGCAGATGATTGTAAGTTTAAGCTAAAAATCCACACAAATAAACACGGATAAAAGCAGTAGTGGGTAATGGGTCGTGAGTAAAAGAACAGTGGGACGCAGGAAGTCCACCTTGCTCGGAAAAAGGACGAGAAAAAATCCCTTTTCTCCGTGTTCTCTGTGCTCTCTGAGGTGAATATTTCTTTCTGCTTACTACTTACTGACTCTTTGCCGCTTCTTTTCTTCTTCGAGGAATTGTCCTATGGGTTTATTCTGGATGTATAATTCTTCCAGGACAGCAAAGCCGCATTTCACGCGGATCGTAATAAAAGCGTCTCTCCGATCGCCCCTGGTGAACTTGAGGTATAAAGCTTCTGTTACCGGAGCGTCTTCTTCGTTCATATAGTAGCGGTCAAAGGGCAGGTCAAGATGAATTCCGCTTTGTGTGTTGTAGCGAATCCGTGTCTTGATATAGTCGCCACTTTCCGGCTTTTCATGAATAAGGTCGATTATCTTGGCAAACCCGTCTTCATCCTCTTTCAAAACCGCGTAGACTTTTTCGCCTCTATGATATTCACCGGTCCTATTGACCTGAACGATCCCCTCCTCGAGATTGAGCGCGACATAGCGTCCTCGGAAAGCATCATAGGGATCGACCGGAGCGGTTTTGAACTTATACTGTTTTCCGTTTTTCAAAGTCATCTCCCGACGGACAATCATGGAAAGAGGCACAGCTATCTGGATGATAGCCAGGACAAGAAAACAAATAAAAATTATTTTTGTTTTTTTCATCCGCCGCCTTTCTTTGCTTTTTTGACCAGGATGATGTTTGTCACCAGGAATCCTGCGCCCACAAGGATAAATCCAAGACCCCGTTCCACAAAGGTGAGCTCCACATCAAAAAAACGAGCCAGTATGAGTATGGCCAAAATTATCATGCCGCCATTGACCGTACCCATGTCCAATGTCCTTATGCCTAAAACAAGAGCACCCAGCCCCATTGAAAACATGTAGAGATTAAAAAGAAGTCGTGGAACGATCTCCTGGTTGGAAAAAGCGGAAAGTGTGTATCCGAAAAGAGCGATAACTGGCATTATGCCGAAAAGTATCCTTCTTTTCTCTTTTCTCCTGAATGATATGACCAGCAGGTAAACAGCTGCTGCAAAAAGAATCAGAACAAGCAGGTAATCGGCCCATGCGGCATACGGATGATAACAAAAACCGCTCCTGTAATATCCCCAGCCGATATCGTCCCATGGAAATTCATAGGTCAAAAGAAGAGATAGTATCACTACGCCTGACGCGCCTACGCCCTGGTAAGGCTGCTGAAAGACTGAATGCGTTTGCCCAAACCAGTAGCTTCCGACAAGATACATGACCGAAAAGAGCGCGCTGTAAACAATGATCCACAGTCCCGGGACCGCTTTTTCAAGAGTTATTCCTGTTGCCACACAGAGGCAAAGAGAAAGCGTCCAGCCCATCAAGGACGACCGTCCTGAATAAGCATTCTTTTTAACTGCGGAATAGATGTGCGGTATGGTCAGTCCGAGCAAAGGCCAGAAAAGAAGAGCCTGTCCTCCGACTTCCTGTTCATACCCGGCCCAGAACGTTATTCCCACAAAATAGATGATACAGGGAAGACTTGCATTAAAGAGATAAACAAGCGGAATGCTGAGAAGCATCCATGTCAGGAGAAAAGCTCCCATGTCGCCGGGAATATGGTAGGTCTGACTGATCAGCGAGATCGCGGAGCAGACGGCAAATGTGAGAAACGTGCTTATTCCTTCCCGCCAGGCAACCGATGTCCTGCCTGTGGAAAGGAACCAGATGCCAAGGCCGTGGCCGATAAGAAGAGGGAGAAGAGAAAGAATCGTGCGTGTGAAGCGTGAGAGGTCCTTCCAGTTATGAGCTAAGAGAAGAATAATGCCGCCGCTGATAAGGATGGTGCCAAGGATACTGAAAACAATCAGAGCAATCTTCCGGCCTGATCTTTCAGGAACTTCTCCGTAATACTTTCTAATCTTTTCAGCGCTTTCTGATGAGAGAACGCCTTTATCTATCAACTTCGGCAATTCTTCATAAAGCCATCTGATATATTTGTTTTTCACTCTTATTGACCTGCGGTTACTTTCATACCCCGACTTCATCAAGAAATTATGTCTTAACTATACTCTTTTGTGTTTCTTGCGTCAAGAAAGGCTTGAATCCGCTTAGACTGTTTAGTCGGTTGGGTCCGTAAAAAACCGTAGAACGCAGGACGTGGGAAGTAGGACGAAAAAACTAAGTACTAAGAAAATAGGAACTATGAAATAAATCTTTTTTTCTTTTCCTTACAATTTCAAATTTCTTCTCACTCATTACCACTTACTACTTACCTGACGGGTTCTGTTCTTTTTTCAGATTCTCTATATAAGCCAGTTCCTGCAAGGCGATACTATTGCCTTTATCGATTTCCAGAGATTTCTTATAAGACTCTTCGGCTTTATCAAGGTCTCCCAGCTCAATATAAGCATAACCCATCCCGCGGAGCACGATGGGCTGCATCACTTTATTGAACTCGAACTTTTCCGTGAGTTCATAGGCTGCCTGATATTCGGCTAACGCTTCACCCGGTCTTTTCAGCTGATTAAGAATAAACCCGCGCTCGCAAAGAGGCCTGGCATCGTACGGAGAAAAAGAAATAACGATCTCGAGATATTTCAGTGCGCTGTCGGGATCCCTCTTTTCCGTAGCCATGAAGGCTTTTAAAAAATACGCTTCTTTATATGACCAGTCAAGCCAGGAAGCTTTTTCTAAACCTATCTCTTTAAGACATTCGTCAAATTCTTCCTGTGAATGAGCAACAATAAAAGGTTCATTTTCAGGTATGATATCGGTTTTAAAAGCCATGATGACTTCATCCAGCAGATCACCTGCTCTTTGAAAATCCTTTTGTTTTATCAATTCCAGAGCAGAGTTGATCTGGCTCCTGTACTCAGAGCCGATGGCCTGTTCAGCCTGAACATCAACCTCTGTCGTGCGAACGACAGGATCACCGGATCCTGCCTGTGCCTGTGAGAAGCCTTCACAGGGAAAAGCCAAAAAGCAAAGTAAAAAACATAAATAAAAAAAGTTTTTCATATGCACTCCTTATTACGTAATTTTTTAGAACATTATACTAGAGAAAAAACCATCAAGAATCCAGAAGCAGTTTTGACTCTGTGGCTCCTTCGACTTCGCTCAGGATTTAATATTGTGAATGAAATCGAACTATTTGTGGCTCTGTGGCTAAGAATTTTCTCTCTTATACAGATCGTCTTCTGTCTCTAGAAGATCTTCTGTCCCTGCCGTTTCTTCGCTCGGGTTTTTTGTAATGCTTACCTTCAGACTTTCTGCGGTCCACGCCTTTTCTTCTCTCTTTTCCGGAACGACGCTCTGGTCTTTTCATGATATTCGACTCCCCTATTTTTATAAAAGCCATCTTCCACCCCCGCTCTTCCCGAGACTTAATTCTTTTGGGGATCATATTTTTTAAAGCATACTATATTTTCTCGGCCCATTATCATTCTACTCCTGCTGATCGAGCGAGTCAAGGGGGCTCAAAACGTTTGGACCGTTAGGTCCGTTGGGTCTGTTAGGCCCGTAAAAGACCGTGGGATGAAGGACGTCAGGCTTCGCCAGTGATAAAAGGGGTAAGGGATAGGAGA
>JAFGJP010000066.1 GCA_016929035.1 Candidatus Auribacterota bacterium
GTCAGAAGAGGATAAAGGCCGAGAAAAATAATAAAACCGACAAAAACAGCGGTCATAATGATCACCAGTGGCTCAAAAACGGCTGACAGAAAAGCAGCTGTTTCCTCAAGTTTGCTCTGTGCGCTTTCAAAAAGGTAATGAAACGTATTTTTCATCTTTCCTCCTTTAAGACCAAGAGAGAGAGCCTCGTAAAAAACCGTCGGAAGCGGAATGTTTTTCTCAAAGCTGATCACAGGTGATATCCCGTTCCTTACATCATGAAGGACATTTTTCATGGTTTTAAAGAGATTGCCTTGCGAAAGGACCTCGAGGGCATGAAGAAAATCAAGTCCCGCGTCGATCAGGAGTGAAAAATGAAAAGAAAGATAATAGCCGTTAAACCATTTGGCGGTTTGCGATAGCGGCTTTATTCTGCCGAGAAGAACGATTTTTTTCAAAGGCGACCTGATGAAAGATACGGCGGCGGCAAAGAAAGCGGCGGCAGCGGGAAAAAACAGGAGAGAGGCCTTTTGACTTAACGACAGGAGAAAACCCGTAAAAAAGGGAGGATCGACGTCGAGTTCCCTGTAGACCAGGTTGAGAGAAGGGAGGAAATGGAAGAGGATGATCGAAAGAGCGAGCAGGGCAAACCCCGTGGTCAGGACCGGATAGATCAGGATTTTTTTTATGTGATTTTCAAAAGCTCTGCGCTTTAACATGTATCCTTTAAGGTTTTCAAGAGCCCTGGAAAACGTGCCGGATTTTTCAGCAGATGAAAAGACAGTCTGATAGAAAGGAGGCAGGGCGGAAAATTCTCCGCTGAAAAGTGACTGGCTGACACTCTGTCCATTGCGGATCTTTGTGATGGCCGAGCCGATCGTTTTGGCGAGCGCGGGGTCGACAGAGGATTTTTGCAAGATTTCAAGAGCAGTGAAAAAATCAAAAGAGTTCTCGATAAGAAGCGACATTTCGCTGGTGAAATGCAGGAACTGACTTTCAAGATTTTTTTTGTTTCCAGTCTTCATTCCAATTTTTGTCCGTGTGGTAACATGCGGCCTGTTCGATTCAAAAGCGCTACCAGAGGCTTCGCATGACTTCTTCGCTGCTCGTTGCGCCGCTGTGTATGGCTTCTAAGGCAGAATAGGCCAGGTCAGAATACTTTTCTTTTCTTTTTAAAGATGTCTTCTGATGGCCGGAGAGGCGGAGGGGAAATGCGTCATCGTCAGTCAATCGGATGTCGAAAATACCCTGTCTTCCGCGGTAGCCGCGCGTCCTGCATTCCATGCATCCACTGGCGGACATATCCTGTTCGATGCGGAGTCCGAATTCTGAGAAAAAGCTGACGGCTTCTTTTTTCGGTTTAATCCTGGTGGAACAGGACGGACAGATTCTTCTGACAAGCCTTTGCGTTGCGACTCCGATTATGCTTGAATGAATAGTGAGAGGGTCGATCTCCATCTGTTCCAGCCGGTCCAGGATGTCCATGACCGTTGGCATGTGGACTGTCGTCAGGACCAGGTGCCCGGTCAGCGCAGCTTCAAAAGCCGCGCGCGCGCTCTCTTTGTCGCGGATTTCTCCGATGAGAATGACATCCGGATCATGTCTCAGGATAGACCTTATGCCGTCATTAAACGTCAGGCCGTTTGAGAGCCCGACCTGGACCTGGGTGATGCGTCCGCCGATATCGATTTCAGGGGGATCTTCAAGAGTGATAATATTTTGCGTGCCGTCATTGAGCTGACGTATGATCGAATAGAGAGTTGTTGTTTTCCCGCATCCTGTAGGTCCCCCGACAATAAAGATCCCCTTGCCTCCCTTCATGTGGGAAAGGAGGGTTTTCATCTGAACCCCGCTGAGTCCCAGCTCTTCAATGGAAAGAAGATCCTGAGTGCCATAGAGGAACCGGACAGAGACTTTTTCGCCGGAGCGTGAAGGGAGCGTTGAGAGGCGAAGGCTGACGGTATCCTGGTTGATCTTAACCGTGGACCTGCCGCTTTGCGGGATATGGGTTTGAGCAATATCGAGCCGTGCCATGACCTTCAGCCGTGTCAGGAGGCTGTCGTATTGCTCTATGTCAAAACGCAGGGCGTCATGGAGCATGCCGTCTATCCGAAATCGCACGACAGGGGTATTCCCGACTTTCTGGATGTGGATATCCGTTGCCCCTTCATGGTATCCCTGGATGATGATTTTATTGGCAAGCTTGACGATATCAGAAAGGTCGCCTGTAAACACTTTCAGGTCTTCTGCCGGAAGGCTGAAATCAACCGGTTTTTGAGGTTCCTCCGGCCGGGAAGAAGACTCGGCCATGTGAGAAAAGATGCGTTTTTTCAGTAGAAAGATGCTGTCCTCATCTGCCTTGAGAAGGCAGAGCTTTTTTCGCAGGGCTTTTTTTAAGTTATCAAGTACCCGGCCTTCTGAGAACGATTCTGACGCAGCGAGAAAGAGGCTGTTTTCTTTCATTGATACAGGGCAGATCCCCTGAATGTGAAAAAATCTTTCATCAAGAGAGCGGATGGTCTTCAGATCCAGGTCATTTTCCTTCAAATGCCTGATGTAGGTCAACGCTTTCATTCCTGTACGCTCAAGATATCCTTTGTTGTTTCTTTCCGTGCCAGAGTGTCCATATCTTCAGGGGATTTGACGATCTGGGCTGTGATAAAAAGGAGAAGATTTTTCTTTTCCGTATTCTCTGAGTGTCTTTTGAAAAGCCAGCTGATCAGGGGAATCTTGCTGAGAACAGGCGGCTCCTGATCGATCTTGTTTTTGCTGTCAGCTGTCAGGCCTCCGATGACGGCCAGGGATCCGTCCTTGAGGATGACCGTTGTGGTTATACTTCTTTTGCTGGTTTCTACGCCGCCCTCGAAGGATGATCCCAGAACCTCTTCCAGCTGCTGGTCAATGATCAGGCTGATGATATCATCAGAACCGATACGGGGCTTGATTTTCAATTTGAGGCCGACATCTTTGAAGTCGAATGTCTTGACCGTTCCGCCCTGAGGCGTTACTTGAGAATCTTTCAGGAAAGCCAGATTTTTTCCTACAATAATCTCAGCGTCTTCATTGTCGGCTGTCAGGAGCTTGGGGGTCGAAAGGATGTCGATCCCGCTGTGCTTTTGAGAGAGGTTGATGACCCAGCTGATATCAGGTATCGTTGTTCCGGAAATTGTCTGGGTCCCTTCAGCGTAGGTGAAGGCTGTCCCCTTGGCGTCAGCTCCGGAAAGAAGAGCTGATGTCATCCCCGCTTCACTGATTTTCGTAAATCCTTTTTCCGTGGCATAAAGCACGCCTCCTGTTGAAAGAATATCAAACCCGATTTCTTTAGCCGTCTGTTCCGTTATTTCAGCGACAACAGCTTTCACCAGCACCTGTTTTTTTGGGATATCAATTGTAGCGAGAACGTCCTTTAATTTTTCCATGTCGCCGGCATTGGCTGAAATGAGAAGGGAATTGCTTTCTTCATGAGAGATGAAAGACGGGAAGTTTTGCCCTTCTGAGCGGCCTTCCATGCGAAGTTTTGACGCATAGAGTTTATCGAGCATTTCTGCCGCTTGAGACGAGGAAATGTTATGACACTTGACAACTTGAAGAGCGTCCCGTCCTAAAGCTGAATGCTGACGGTCGATCTGGTTGATGAGTGTAAGGATCTTTTTCAGGCTTTCGATATCCCCTGTCATGATGACAGCGTTGTTTTCAGGAACTATTCCCAGATAGCCGCCCTTGCTGAGAAGAGGAGTCAGGACATTTTTGACTTCTTCGGCATCAGCATATTCCAGTTTAACGAGATGAGTAATGTAGGAGTTGGAGGAGGTTATGTCTTCAGGTAATGAGCGGCCGAAAGAGACCTGGTCCTGAACGGTCTTTGCGTTTTCAGCGGAGACCACTTCAAAGGCTTCAGGTTTTTCTATAAGAGCATAGCCGTGAATGAGAAGAATGGCCCGCAGCATGCTGAGGGCTTCTTCTTTTGTCACATTTTTTGGGGCTGACAGAGAAACACGGCCTTCGACCTGATTGGAGATGATAAAATTTTTTTCCAGGATCTCGCTCATTGTCTTGATAAGCATCTTGATCTCAACATCTTCAAAATCCATTGATATGAGCATCTCGGCTGGAAACGCGCTGGCAAATGAAAAAAAACACAGGAAAAGAGCAGCCAGAAGGCTTAATTTTTCAGCAGATTTGAATCTTTTCATGGATCAACCGCCCCACTGGACTTATCTGATGGTGTACTTGAGTACAATATGTTCATCTTTGCGCGACAGCTCAATAAAAACAGACTGAAGGTCAGCCAGAGAAGCAAACTGGCGTATGGCTGTAAACGTGTCATTAAGGCTTTTCCCATTGATTTTTGTGATAATATCGCCTTCCTTCAGGCCGATCTCTCTGAGGAAGCTGCTTTCTTTCATGTTCTTAAGAATGAATCCGCCGCTTTTCCCTTCATTGTCGATAAACGGGACCAGCCTTACCTGCTGAAGAAACTTGGCCGGGTCCTGCAGGTTGTCCATCATCATGCGTTTGGCGATTTCGTAGTGATGCGGGCCGATTTTTTTAACGACAAGGGATGAGCCATTTGAATCCTTGTTTACGGAAGACAATCCTTTATCGCCGCCTGTGAGGGAAGCTGTTTGCAGAGTAACAGATTTTCGGAAGATCTGGATGACGCTGAAATCGCTTAAGGTGTCTCCTTCCCTGACAATGTGCTGCCTGTTCGTTTTGAGATCTTCGAAAACAGCCAGTTTCTTTTTATCCGTAATCATCGTTCCGGCGAGTTTATAAGAATTTATGGAAGAACCTTTTTCAACGCTGCGGGTCATTGTCTCCGAAATTTTTTGCTTATCGCTGATATGTTGAACGCTTTTTTGTTCATTTGAAGAAAGAAATCTGGATACATTCGAAAAAGGGAGAGGCGCTTTGATGGACGGATTTTCCGGCAAAGCCGTAAGGGAAGCATCTTTTTTGCCCAATGAGGATAAAGATATCCCCAGATAGAACGAAAAAAACACGACTGCCAGAACAGAGAGAGCCAGCACGCAGATAATCGAAGCTTTTTTGAGCAGAGCAAAAGACCTGACGCTCATAAAAAAGGATTTATTCGTGTTGGAGTACATTTTTAATAGCGTAAATCGGTTTATTTTGCGATTCATGGTAGATTCTGATCTGCATCTCAGCCAAAAGTCCCATGAGAATAAACTGGAGACCGGCAAAAATCAGGAAGATCGAAATAAGCAAAAGCGGCCTGTCAGCCGGGATTTGGTAAAACTGTCTTTGGATAATGACACGCAGGAAAAAAACGCTGCCGAAAAAAAGCGAGGAAAGTCCGAATATACCGAAGATCTGAATGGGCTTTGTGGAGAAGCTGAGCAGGAACTTGACTGTAATGAGATCGAGAATAACACGGAATGTCCTGGTAATACCGTACTTGGATTTTCCCCGTGTTCTTGGCCTGTGTTTGACAGGGACTTCTGTGATCCGTGTGCCCATCCAGGAAGCAACGGCCGGGATAAAGCGGTGCATTTCTCCATAGAGGTTAATGTTTTTAATGACTTCCTTGCGGAAGGCCTTGAGAGTACAGCCATAGTCATGAAGTCTGACGCCTGTTGTGAATGAAATGATTTTGTTTGCCAGGATCGAGGGGATCCGTCTGGAGATCAACTTGTCTTTTCTTTCCCTCCTCCAGCCGCTGACAATGTCATACCCTTCGTCGATCTTTGCCATCAAAAGCGGGATGTCCGTAGGGTCGTTCTGCAGATCAGCATCCATGGAAACAATGATTTCCCCCTCGGACAGGCTGAATCCGGCGGCCATAGCTGACGTCTGCCCGAAATTTTTCCTGAACTGGATTATTTTTACCTGATTGTCTTTCTGAAAGATTTCCTGAAGCTTGGAAGGGGTATTGTCAGAGCTGCCGTCATCAATAAAGATGATTTCTGACCGCTTGTCTTTCATCTGGCGGAGAGCCCGGCTCACCTGAAGATAGCAGTCCTCGATATTTTGCTCTTCGTTATAAACAGGGATAACGACGGAAACGTCTTTTTTCGCCTTCATCTTTTCATTGTTTCTGTTCGACATATTTTTCGATTTTATATTGAATTCTTGTGTTATTGTATCCTTTTACATGTGTTTTTCAATAAAA
>JAFGJP010000067.1 GCA_016929035.1 Candidatus Auribacterota bacterium
CTACAAAAACTTATATTATTATTTAAATTTATAATACATTTCACGAATAAAATATTTTTCTCATCGACATGGTTTTAACAGGAATTCATTGAATTTAATTGAATTTTTTTTAAAATTAAATGGATCAGTAGGAATGAGAATGAAAAATCCGGAACAGAGAATAAAAGATATCAAGGAAATCTCCGTTGCCATCGATACATGGGATGACATATTCTCTGACTTTGACCCAAGCCCTTTCAAGGACAGAGCCCTTTCAGAGGATTTCATCCTCGAGCTGAAAAAAAGATATCGAGAGAAAAGAACAGGACTGTTTACCATCACGATTTATGCACCGCGGGCTCTTCAGAACAGGACAACACAGACAACAGTTGTTCAGCGGCTGAGGCGTTATTTCAGGCACAGGTACTTGCAACGGAAAAAAGAGATCATGAGGATCCGCCTCAAAGGCGCGCTCTTTGTCCTGGTGGGAATCAGTTTTCTGACATTTCTTACACTGATCACGTACTTCAACACATTCAATGAGCTGAGTATCGAGATACTGGGGATTATTTTTATGCCTCTCGGGTGGTTTGGCATATGGGAAGGTTTTTCAAAAATTGTCGATACATCACCTGTCTTTATTCAGGAAGAGGCATTTTTTGAAAAACTTTCAAAAGCATCTTTCAGGTTTGAATTCCTGGAAGAAGAACAACAATAAAAACAGTATTTCTATCAACAATTATTTTTTTCGATGAAAATTGTCCGGTTCCAAAAAGAAGACGAGATATTCTGGGGAGAGACAGACGGTCATGTTGTGATAAAGCTGAAGGGAGATCCCTTTTTATCAATACAGAGAGGAAACGAGGATTGTCCGCTTTCGGCCGTCAGCCTGCTGCCGCCCGTCGTTCCATCAAAAATAATCCTTGTCGGTTTGAATTACATCGATCATGCGAAGGAGCTGGGCATGCTGTCTCCCAAAGAGCCCATCATCTTTCTTAAGCCCACAAGCTCTCTTCTCGCACACGGGAAAAGCATTGCCTACCCGGACGCGGCAGAGCGCCTTGATTATGAAGCTGAGCTTGCCGTCGTGATGGCAAGAACCGGAAGAAACATTCCCGAGAATGACGTGGGCCGGTTTATCTACGGGTACACGTGCCTGAACGATGTGACGGCCAGAGATATCCAGAAGAGGGACGGGCAGTGGACACGTGCGAAATCTTTTGACACGTTTTGCCCCCTGGGCCCCTGGATAGAAACAGATTTTGACCCAGGGGACAAGATGGTGACATCCAGGCTCAACGGAGATGTCCGCCAGAGCTCAAGCACAAAAAACTTTATTTTTTCCATTCCTGAGATTGTCTCTTTTATCTCCAGGGTAATGACGCTTAACCCTGGAGATGTGATCTCTACGGGGACGCCTCCGGGTGTGGGGGAAATGAATGTCTCTGACGTCATTGAGGTTGAAGTGGAGGGGATCGGGACGTTGAAAAACAGCGTTGTTTCAGGATAAGGGATAGCCAGACATAAAATGAAAAAAAATTTTTCTTTCTGACAGCGGTTATCCTTCTCGTGATGCTGTTCTGGATTTTATCAACCCTTCATCAACCTGTTCAAAAAAAAATAAAGGTCATAAAGAAAAGTCCGGCTATGACGCATGCGACGCCTTCTGTTTCAGGGAAAGAGGCAAGGCATTATTCAAGGAAGGAGAATCACATTCTCCAGTGTCAGCTTTGCTTTCGCAACTGCATCATCCCTCCGGGAAAAACGGGATTCTGCCGCGTAAGAGAAAACCGCAATGGCCGGCTTGTATCGCTTGTCTATGGCTTGCCTTCAGCTGTCCAGATCGATCCTATTGAAAAGGAGCCCTGCTATCACATGCTTCCCGGAACTCAGATCCTTTGTCTGGGAACAGCCGGATGCAACTTTGCCTGCCGCCACTGCCATAACTGGCATCTTTCCCAGGCTTCGCCAGGTGAGCTTTCCGTCTATTCTCTCAGCCCAGAGGATGCGGTCGATATGGCTCTGGAGAAAAAAATCAAAACGATTTCCTTTACTTATAATGACCCCATCGTTTTTTACGAGTATATGCTTGATATTGCCCGGCTGGCCAAACAGGAGGACCTGAGGATCCTCTGGCACACAAACGGCTCCATCAACGCATGTCCTTTAAAGGAAATTTTAAAATATACGGATGCTGTGACCGTTGACTTGAAGGGATTCAGCGATGAGGCATACGCCAATTCTGAAGGCCGCCTGGGTCCTGTGCTGAAGACGCTCAAGACTATCAAACAAAAAGGTGTATGGCTGGAGATCGTGAATCTCATTATTCCCACGGTGAATGACAATCCTGATGAAATAAGGGAAATGTGCAAATGGATAAGGGATAATCTGGGAAAGGACGTCCCTCTTCACTTTTCAAGGTTTTTCCCGTCGTATCTTCTTAAGGGCCTCTCTCCCACGCCGATAAAGACGCTGGAGAGTGCCTGTGCCATTGCCAGAGAAACAGGGCTTCATTATGTAACTCTGGGCAATGTTCCCGGACACAGGTACAATTCAACATACTGTCCGGCGTGCGGACGCGTTGTTATTGACCGGACGCATTTTGAAGTCAAAGACGTCAAAATAGTCGACGGCTGCTGCGCTTTTTGTCAGCAGACGATACCGGGAATCTGGGAATAAAAAATTGTTGACAGGCAGGCAAAGACAGACTCGCAAAAGAATTCAGAAAATTGTATAATGATGTTGAGAAAAAAGGAGAAAGCGAGATGTTTTTAAAAAGATTTTTTTCAGAAAATGGTTTTACCATGATAGAGATGCTGGTCGTCCTCTCCATTATCGTCATTCTGGCTGCCCTTATCACGCCGGCAACTCATCTGGCAAAAGAAAAAGCGAGAAAGACGCAGTGCATCAACAACCTGAAACAGATCAGCGTTGCCTTGAATATGTTTGCCAATGAACACGGGGGTGACTTTCCTCCTGACGGAGCGGTTCCCAATACATGGATGTCTCATCTCTTTCCCAACTATATTAGAGCCGAGGAGAATTTTGACTGTCCGTCTCATCCCTATGTTGGGACGCTTGCAACAGGGCCTGATTACTGGTACCAGTCCGGTTATACTCTTGATGACAATCCTCAGGCGCTGATCGTCGGGTGTTATGAAGGATGTCATGCCGGCATGGAGAACAAGCTGACGATAGGCGGAAACGTCATATTTCAAAAATCAGCCACGGCCTTCCCTTAATCCGGATATTTCACAATTTTTGTGAAATATTCAGGTTAAATAGAGAATTCAATTATTTATCTGCTTCCTCATCATCATGAAATATCAGAAAAACACAACTTTTTTCTTTTCAATTTGTCTCCATGGAATTAAAATACACATCTTGCGTGGATATGCGATCATATGTTGAAAAATTCAAAAAGGATGGAATGACTATGAGCACAGTTCTGATCATCGGGACAGGAGGTGTCGGCCGGGTTGTTGCCCATAAGTGCAATCAGGTGAGGCAGGTCTTTTCGAAAATTGTTCTTGCCAACCGGACTCTTTCAAAAGCTGAAGAAGTAAAAAAAAGCATAGGCAATCCTGATATCGAAACAGTGCAGCTTGACGCGAATGAGACGAAAAACGTCATCACAGTCATCCGGAAATATCAGCCGAACATCGTTATCCACACCGCTCTTCCTTACCAGGACCTCTCGATCATGGAAGCCTGCCTTCAGACAGGAGTCGATTATCTGGACACGGCGAATTACGAGTCTCCGGACAAGCAGGATTTCAATTATAACCTGCAGTGGAAATATCACGAACGCTTCAAAGAAAAAGGCATTATGGCTCTCCTCGGCAGCGGCTTCGATCCCGGCGTTACAAATGTTTTTATCGCTCATGCAAAAAAGAATCATTTCGATAAAATTGTTTATGTGGACATCATGGACTGCAACGGCGGAGACCACGGCCAGCCGTTTGCAACAAACTTCAATCCTGAGATCAATATCCGTGAAATCACGCAGAAGGGCAAGTACTATGAAGACGGGGAATGGAAGTTCACCCCGCCGCTTTCTGTCCACAGGCCATTTGATTTTCCCGGAGTCGGCGCGAGAGAGATGTACCTGATGTATCACGAGGAGGAAGAGTCGCTAGTCAAGAATTTTCCTGAGATAAAAAGGATCCGTTTCTGGATGACGTTTTCCGAGAACTATCTGAATCATCTGAGGGTTCTACAAAACGTCGGCATGACGTCCATCGAACCTGTCGACTACAGGGGGCTGAAAATCATCCCGTTAAGGTTTCTCAAGGCGGTTTTGCCTGATCCAGGCTCTCTCGGGCCTCTGACTAAAGGCAAGACCTGCATCGGCTGCCTGATTCAGGGCTATAAAAATGAAGAACCCCGAAAATATTATATCTACAATATCTGCGATCATGAAGCGTGTTACAGAGAAGTCGGAGCACAGGCCATATCCTACACCACCGGCGTTCCGGCCATGATAGGGGCTAAGCTCATGCTGCAGAACACATGGAGAGAGAAAGGGGTCTTCAATCTCGAACAGCTCGATCCTCAGCCTTTTTTGGAGGATCTCAATGCATACGGCCTTCCGTGGGAAGAGAAATTTACCGATCAGTTCACAATGGGAGAAATTGATTGAAGGAACTTGATGTCAGCCAGATCCCGACTCCCTGCTACGTGTGTGAAAAAGAAAAGCTGCAGAAGAATCTGGCGATTCTTGAATGCGTCCAGAAAGAGTCTGACTGCAAGATCCTTTTAGCCCTCAAAGGCTTTTCCATGTTTAGCGTCTTTCCTCTCCTGAATAAGGTTCTCAAGGGGACCTGCGCCAGTTCTCTCTACGAGGCCAGGCTTGGCCGGGAGGAGTTCGGCGGCGAAGTCCACATCTACGCTCCTGCTTACAGGGATGACGAGTTTGACGAAATCCTTTCCCTGGCCGATCATGTTGTGTTTAATACCTTTTCTCAATGGGAGCATTTCAAGGACCGGGTGCTTGAGTCAAAAAAACGGGTCTCCTGCGGCCTGCGCATCAACCCGGAAGTCTCAGAAGTGGAAACAGAGATCTACAATCCCTGCTGCCGGTTTTCCCGCCTTGGCACAACAAAAGCCGAGTTCCGAGAGGGATCTCTTGACGGTATCCGCGGCATTCATTTTCACGCGCTTTGCGAAAAGAACGTCGACGCTCTGGAAAGAACCCTTGAAAATGTTGAGAAAGGCTTCGGGCATCTCCTGCAGAAAATGGAGTGGGTGAACTTTGGCGGCGGACATCACATTACGCGCCGCGATTACGGGGTGGACAGGCTGATCGAGCTTATTCTTCGATTTAAAAATGACTACGGCGTCGACGTTTACCTTGAGCCCGGAGAAGCCGTGGCTCTTGATGCCGGCGTCCTTGTAGCGAGCGTTGTGGATACCATGCGAAACGAGATGGATATCGCGATCATTGACGCATCGGCAAGCGCTCATATGCCGGATGTTCTTGAAATGCCCTACAGGCCGCAGATCCGCGGTGCCGGAATTCCCGGAGACTATCCTTTTACCTACAGGCTGGCAGGGACCACTTGTCTGGCAGGCGATGTTATCGGCGACTATTCTTTTGAGAAGCCGCTCAGGAAAGGCGACAAGATTGTTTTCGAGGACATGCTTCATTACACCATGGTGAAAAACAACACTTTCAACGGCGTCCGCCTTCCTTCGATTGCCGTCTGGTCAGCGGAAAAAGGATGTGAGATCGTTAGACGGTTTGGCTACGAAGATTATAAGTCGCGACTTTCATAAGAACCTTTAAGGCATGGTCTAGCAGAATGAACGCTATCTTGAGATTCAGCCTTGTTAACGGCGTCCTTTTTCTGTTTGTGACGGGCTCAGCCTTGAGGGCTCTCATTTTCCGTGACAAGAAGGCTAACCGGTCTTTTTTTATCTGGTGGCAGCAGATCTGCTCTTCATGGATTATCCGTATATTCGGCATAAAGATTCTATCTCATGAAAGGGAAAGGATTTTGGATGAAAAAGGGAATTTTCTGATTGTCTGCAACCATCAGACCTATGTGGATATCCTTGTTCTTGCTACTCTGAAGCCCTGCGTTTTTGTGGCGAATGCCGATATCAAAAAAAGCCTGATTTTAGGAGCCGTGACAAAATCAGGCGGGGCTGTTTTTGTTGAGCGGAAGGGAAAAAAAGAGCTTGTAAGAGATATAAAAAAAATAGCTGATGTTCTCTCTCAGGGTTTTAACGTCGTTATTTTTCCGGAAGGGACAACTTCAGATGGCGTGACCCTTTTGCCCTTCAAGACACCTTTATTAAAAGCCGCTTCTGATGCCGGAAAAGATGTTTTTCCCTTGTGCATCGTCTACAGGAGCGCGGGAAAGAGAAGAAAGCCAGAAGATATCATCTATCACAGCCGTCAGGGATTTTTCAGCCATCTTTTCAGTTTTGTGAAACTTGATGATATTACTGCCGATGTCCGTTTTCTTGAAAAAATCCGTGTTCATCCGGGGATGAAGCGGAAAGAGATATCTGAAAAAGCTTATCATGTTATTTCGGAGATATTCAATAAAGAGGACAGTTAAAAAGTCAGCGTCATTTTTTCTTGCGAAATATCACAAAAGCCTATAAAAAGAAATAAGGCGTTCATGATGCAGGACAGGTTGATCCGCCTCGGGAAAAGGAAGGCAGGCACCTGCTGAGAACCACGGAAGATTTTCAGACATAACGGGTGAGGATGTCATTCTCCAATTCACAACAAATCCCGGGCTGATGGAGGACAGGGGAAGAGCGGCAAAAGAGCTGTGAGAAATAATTTCCTTACAGCCCGGCTCATGTTTTAATGGAACGGCTATAACAAAGGAGAGGCCTATGGTCACGGCTATCGTTCTTTTAGAGATTGAAAGGGATAAAGTGAACTCTGTAGCGGAAAAGCTGGCCGGCATGAACGGGATATCAGAAGTCTACTCCGTAGCCGGACGGTATGACCTTGCCGCGATTATCCGAGTGAAGGACAACGAGTCTCTGGCGGAGCTTGTCACGAACCGTATGCTGAAAATTCTCGGCATTATGAAGTCGGAAACACTTGTTGCCTTTCGGGTGCTTTCACGCCATGATCTTGACACGATGTTTTCCATAGGGATGGAAGTCTAAGCCTGTTCAAAGGCTCTTCTGATAAGAGCAGCCATGTGCTCCTGGAGCATTTTCAGGGAATCTTTGGATATGTCCATGATCTCCAGACCGGTGCGGTACATGTTTTTTTCCTGGACGTCAGAGACCCATATCACTTTGGCGGTAAGGTCGATATCTTTTTTCCCTGGATGAACGCGATCGTTGTCCGCCATGTTGCAGTTGATGCGAAGGCTGAGCACCTCGTCGAGATACAACTTGTGTGGCGTCATGATCCCGATGCCGCTTTCAGAAATATCGATAACCGTAGAGTAGATGATTTCGTTTTGAAGGGTGATGTCGGTCAGATAATGGACTTTGAGCCTGGAAGAGATCCTTTTTTCCGTGGACTGGAAATCCTCAATGGTCTTCTGCATGACATCCCCTGAAATATATAATATTATATTATAAAAAAGATTTTTGAA
>JAFGJP010000318.1 GCA_016929035.1 Candidatus Auribacterota bacterium
AATATAAAATCTATAATTAAGATCTATCTAATTGATAATTACTGTGCATTGTGCACACCATTAGCTTTAAGTATTGTTAATTTTAAGCATTTTAGTGCACTTTTGATGAAAAAAGGGGTTTTTATTTTGATGAAAGCTGTTTTTATGGGGTCTTCGGAATTTGCCTGCCGCGTTCTGACAGCTGTTCTCGAGAGGAAGACCGCTTTTCTCACAGCCGCGTATGTCAAGCACGAAGCACCCCGGCAGAGAAAAAAAAGCGCATGTCCTGTCAGGAAGATCGCTTTGTCAGCACATATTCCTGTTTTCAGCCCGCAGGATTTCAAAGATGAAAGTACCGTCCTGAAGCTGAAATCCCTTGCTCCGGATGTGGTCGTCGTTGTTGACTACGGGATCATTCTTCCACAGGCGGTTCTTGACATCCCGAGGCATGGATGCTTCAACCTTCATGCGTCTCTTCTTCCTTTTTACCGAGGAGCTGCACCTATTCAAAGAGCAATAATGAACGGAGAAAAGACAACCGGGATGACCGTTATGCTGATGGATGCAGGTCTTGATACAGGCGACATCATCTTCCAAAAAAAAGCAGAGATAAAAGATGAAGATGATTTTTTTTCGCTCTCGGACAGGCTTTCTCAAAAAGGCTCGGAGATGATCGTAGACATGCTTTCGGACTTGCAGAAAGGCAGGACTCTTCCCCGGACGCCGCAGGATGATACATTGGTCACGTTTGCGCCTAAGATCCGTAAAGAAGAGGGGCATATCGACTGGAAAGAAGATGCTTTTCTTATAAGCCGCAAAATAAGGGCTCTTATCAAGTGGCCGGGATGCATGAGCCGCATGGTCCTTCACGGCAAAACAAAGCTCATTAAGTTTATCAAAGCCTTTCCGAAGAAGAGAGAGGAGAATGCGGTTTTTCAGCCGGGTGCTGTGATGGAGACCGGTAAAGAGTCTCTTTGCATACAGGCAGGGCAGGGAACTTGCCTTTGTGTTGAAGAGCTCCAGGTCGAAGGAAAAAGGGTTGTGACTTCAAGAGATTTTATCAACGGCTTTCAGGTCAAAGAAGGAGACAGATTTTTTTGGTCAGACGAATAGCTCTCAAAATCTGGAAAGAATATCTTCAAAAGGGAACATTCTTAAGCCGGACAATGGAAAAAGAGTTCCAGAGAGCGGAATTGGACAGGCGGGACAAGGCTTTTATCATGGAGCTTGTCTATGGCGCCTGCCGGAGAAAGCTGTTAATCGATTCCGTCTTAAAAAAATTTGTCAGGAAAACAAAGGCAAGTTCTTATCCTTTCCTTTCCCTCGGCATCTATCAGATCCTCTACATGCGCTCGGTCACGGATTACGCGGCTGTGAGCGAAATGGTCGAAGAGGCCAAAAGGGCCGGACTGAAAAAAGAGCAGGGCTTCATCAATGCTGTTCTGAGAAGGGTCTCTGAGAGAAAAGACGAGCTGATGTGCCCGCTTGACGAGCGGGAAAGACAGAATGAAAAGACCCTTTCCGTCAGACTGTCCTACCCTCTCTGGATGGTTAGGCGTTTTTCTGCGGAATACGGCCTGGACAAAGCATGTGCTGTCCTGGAGGCCATGAACACGCCTTCACCTGTTCCCATCGAATTCGTGCGAGAGAAGGATGATTCGACCCTTGTCATGTCGCCGGCGCAGAAAAAGGCGGTTTTCGCGCTTGATGTGACTCCAGGCATGCACGTCCTTGACCTCTGCAGTTCGCCGGGCGGCAAAGCGAAAATAATAGCCGGCCTGTTAAAAGGGGAGGGGAAGCTTGTCTGCGTTGAAAAGAACCTGAAGAAGCTGGCCAGGCAGAAGGAATCCATGAAGGAATCCAGCCTGTTTTCGTTCATTTGCGGGGATGCCGGGAAGACACATGAACTTTTTAGCAGCGAAGCGTTTGACCGCATCATGCTGGATGTGCCCTGCTCCAATACCGGGGAGATGTCCCGGAGACCTGAAGTCCGATGGAGATTAAAAAAGAATGACGCGAAGAGGCTTTCGCATATCCAGAAAGATCTCCTGAAAAGCGCGTCAGAGGTCTTGAAAGCAGGCGGGGTCCTTGTCTACAGCACCTGCAGTCTCATGCAGGAAGAAAATGAAGATGCGGTGCGGAAATTTTTGGAAAAGAATCCCCAGTTTTATCTCATCAAAGAAGAAACAACGTTGCCAATATGTGAGAGGCCCTATGGCGGCTACTACGCCAAAATAATAAAAGACGAGCGATTATAACGCATCTACTTCGTTCTGCTCCCCATCGAACTCCTCGACGTATCATTAAAATACGCCTGTGTCGTTTTCGGGTCGCACGCCTCGTATCTACATCATACTCACTCCTTTATTTAAAATATTTTCTTATCGCCAACGCTTTGTGGCGGACAGCATACTCGCATTTCTTATAAAGATTTTTATCAATAAGTAATTTTGTTTTTGCAAAATATCTTTTAAAATAAAGAAGAAAATATTTTCTGAAAAATTGAGTTATGTCTTTCATTGAACAAAAAAGTTCCTTGATGTATAAAATCATGCTGGGAGCCGGTCTGGTTCTTTTTATTTATTTTAATCCCCGTCTGTTTGCAATGCTTATAGGTGAAGAAAGTCTTCTGGCAAAGTTCATTTTAGTGGTTTTTATTCTTCTTTTGAACTTGTTCTGGTTTTTCCGCCTGTATTACCTTGTCATCATGATCTTCTCTACAAAGAGGCTGAAAGGAATAGAGATCAAAAAAGAAGATTTTCAAGAGCCTCCTCCTGTTGCCATTTTTTATGTCACAAAAAACGATTTTCAGGAGAGGGCTGTCATGTCATGCATCAGGCAGGATTACGATGATTTTCATGTTTTTATACTGGATGACGCTGACTATTTTGGACAAAACATTGATTCTCGTGGGAATGATCCGATATATCGTGAACAATTTAAATTTGAAAAGTTATTAAAATAGTCATGAAAAGAAAGGGGTAAATCATGAAGAAGTTAATCGTTCTTCTTGTGCTTCTAGTTTTACCTATAGTTGTTTATTCTGCAAAGGGTCCAGAAATACCAATTTCGAATGTAACACTTGAGGAAGCAATTGAAATAGCTAAGGATGCATTTGAAGAGTATAAAACAAAAAAGAATAATGAAGCTTTTTATTCTCCATTTATTATTACAAAAGTTATTTACACTGATTATTTTGAAGAACATCCAAAATCTGAGTGGGCATGGTATGTTAAATTTGTTCATCCTATACAGAACGACTGTACATATACTTTTAAAATAACTGATGACAAAAAAGTTGTGTTATTTCAAGAAACAACATAGTTTTAAGATAGTAATTTGTCAGCCTCGGTAAAGGAGATTCCTCCAAACCCGTAGGCTTCATATAGAATAGACCCCACACTCTGCATCTTCGGCATTTTTGCATTGACTCTAACCTATAGTGCTAAATATATGTTACGTTTAATTTTTATAAAAGAAGACCAAAAATTATAAATCTGACTGACGGAGAAATGACCTATAACATATAGTGTTAGATATAGTTTAGAGCTAACGTTATATTGACAAAGACCATACGGGTATACGCGTCAAAACCAGCCGTGAAAGCTGCGTCACCAAAGGGTTATTTTGCCTTCGGCAAAACCGGGCAAGCGTTCGGCATAAAGTGCGCCGGCATCCATGCCGTCACACTTTATGCGTTTTCACTTGTCGTATAATACCGGTATTATAACAACATTGCCCTTAACCCTTTGGCTCCTTGCCCTTGCCCTGTACCCTACGTGGTACAGGGCTGTCGGGTCAACATAACAAAGTTATGTTAACTATCCCGTCTGGCTTTGCCGCACAGCCCCCTGCAGCGTCCTGAAGGCGGGTCGGGATAAGGTGTTCGCTCTGCTCACGAATCATCATAGCAAAATCCCACCACCCGAAGAGAACTGAAGACGGGAGGAATCACCCTATGATTTTTAATCAATTATAGACTTGACATTTACTTCTAAAGTAAGGTATACTTATAGTAAGGAATTTTACTGTAAGGAGGAAATAATGATTATTAAGCTTAGCAGTAAACATCAAATTACTCTCCCGAAGGCTATTGCTGAGGCTTTTCATTTAAAAAAGGGTGATGTTTTTGAAATAGAGATAAAGGGAAATAAAATAATCATGATCCCTAAAGAAATGATACTTGAAGACAAATACCCTCAAAGGGATTTAAAGGGCGCGGAAGAGGCTCTTTCTAAAGGCATTCCTGAAGAAGAAATATCTTTTAAATCAGGGGCAGAAATGACAAAGTTCCTTAAGAAAAGGGTTAAAAAATGAAATACGTCCTTCTGCGGTCGTTTGTTAAGAAATTTGACTCTTACAAGGCTCCTGAGCAGGAATCGATTATTTCTACGGTAGAATACATCAAAACTTATTTAGAAAAAAATCAAGCTCCTTATGGTCTTCGCATAAAGAAACTCTCCTCTAAAGTATTTGAGGCAAGGATAAACATCCATCTTCGTATTGCTTTTTTCCGAGAGAAAGATGTTGTTAAATTTTTCTGTTTGGGTAATCACGAAGATATAAAGCGTTGTCTTAAGAGGCTAAAACAGCTTTTGAAATAGAGTCCTTTTTTTAATGCTTTTATTTTTTATTTTTGGTTTATTGATTGCGCCAATTTTAATTATATTTTCATCAGAAAGCATTCTTGAAGCTTTTATAGGAATATTATATTTCTATACTTTTTTAAT
>JAFGJP010000319.1 GCA_016929035.1 Candidatus Auribacterota bacterium
ACCGATGCCAGTAAAATCGAAATAAAAAAGAAGTGAAAGGATTTTCGGTTGTCAAAATCAGATTGAAAATACTGGGCCAGCGCCAGAATAACCGTGATCTTGCAGAATTCAGACGGCTGAATCGAAAACCCGCCGATCGAGAGCCATCTCTGAGCGCCCATCCGGATGCTTCCGACGATAAGGACCGCAATAAGCATCAGCACATTCGCCGGATAAACGATCCATGTCATAAAGGCTATAAACCGCTGGCTTACCCAAAAAATGATAAAGGCCACGCCTATTCCAAGAAGCATGAACATCAAATGCTTAAAAGCATGGCTCCGGAAAAAAATTTTAAAAAGCCCCTGATGGGTCTTCAGCGGATTTGAAGCGCTGTAGATCACCATGCAGCCGATGATGCTCAGCACTATCGCCATGACAAGAAGCCCGGAATGAAATTCTTTTTTGAAGAGCTTCATGAATTTTCCTCTTTCTCCTCCTGGGAAGGAGCCTCCTGAGGAAGGGGATATTTCTCAAAATAGGCTTTCAGGGCGACATGAGCAATGGGCGCAGCATACTGCGCGCCGCTGTCTTTGCGCTCGACAAGAACGATGCAGGCCACGACCGGATTGCCGGAAGGAGCATAGCTCATAAACCAGGAATGATTGATACGCTCGCCTCCCTCGGCAGCCTGAGCTGTTCCTGTTTTACCGCTGACCTCGATGTTCAGCTCCTTGAGAAGGCTGGCTCTCCGGCCTGTGCCCTTCTTGCTGTTGACGACACAATAAAGGCCATGCCGAACCCATTCAAGAGACTGCTCGTTCAAGTTGAGGTTTTTCCGGTATTCGGCTTTCCCCTGATCGATAAGAACCCCGTCATTTCCAACTATTCTTTTCTCGACAAACGGCCTGAGAATGGTTCCTCTGTTACCCAAAGCCGCGGCGTAAACGGCCATCTGCAGAGGAGTGACCAGAAGATAGCCCTGCCCTATTGAATAGTTGATACTTTCTCCTTTGTACCAAGGCTCTCCCAGCTTCGCTTTCTTCCAGTCCTCTGAAGGAAGAATACCGCTCTTTTCGCCTTCAAAAATAAACCCTGTCGGGCTCCCAAAACCAAAAAGCCGGCCTGTTTCATAAATCGGCTCCCAGCCAATCTCTTTTCCAATGTTGTAATAAAAAACATTGCATGACTGCTCAAGAGACGTGTTGAGATTGACTTCGCCGTGTCCGTATCTTTTCCAGCACTTGAAGCGTATGCCGCCGAAAGTGAACACTCCGGTACAGAGCACGCTGGTTTTATCATCGATGATCCTATTTTTCAGGGCAGCAAGAGCCACAACAGGTTTGAATGTCGAACCGGGAGCGTATTCACCTGAGATCACGCGGTCGACAAGCGGATGGTTCTCGTCAACGAAAAGCTGGCTTATGGACGCATCTCCGGTCGCAAAAACATTCGGGTCGAACCCTGGACGGCTCACATAGGAAAGGATCTCTCCTGTGCGGGCGTTCATAAGAATGCAGACTCCCTTATATTCTCCAAAAGCCTCGATGATCTTCTTTTGTATTTCGACATCGATTGTCAGGTAAACATCGTTTCCCTGAACAGGATCTTTTTTCCCAAGAACGCTGACAAGAAGATTTCTGTTGTCGATCTGCACCTGCTTTCCGCCATGCACTCCTTTCAGGTATTCTTCAAACGACTTCTCTGCTCCTGTCTTTCCGATCGTGTCCCACTGGAGATACCCTTTTTCGCCGAGCGTTTCATATTCGGATCTGCTGATTTTTCCGATATAGCCGACAACGTGCGCTGTTAAACCGTCGTGAGTGTAATGCCTGATGGGAACAGGAGAAATGCTGACCCCGGGCAGCTCAAAATTGATCTCTTCTATCCGGATGATTTCCGAAAGGTCCAAGTCTTTTTTCAAAGTGTAAGGAATGTAAGGAAGACGCATCCTGTCAGTCATCGCTTTTTGAAGGCGGCTCTTGATATCCTCTTTATCGATCTGGATAATCGGGGCCAGCGCTTCGGCAAGAGGCTCCACGTCGTCGACATCTTCCAGGAACACCGTAAGGTCGTAGCTCGGCCGCGTGTCGGCAAGGACGACCCCGTTTCTGTCGTAGATGTTTCCGCGCGGCGCCGTTAAAATGATTTTTCGCACTTGGTTGTTTTTCGATATCTCTCTGTATTCTTCTCCGTGCGTGATCTGCAGATTCCAAAGCCTCGATACAATGATGACCATGCACAGAAAGATCATGAAAAGAATGATCCGTATATTCATCTGAAAAGGGACTTCTCGAATGCTGCGCCTCATCTTGCCTCTATCTTGTTGTAAATTTTTTGAAAAAAAGAATAGAGCGGAACGGCAAAGAGACAGTTAATCACGGCAATCTTGATTATATATTTTTTTATAAAAGCCATTTCAAAAAAGGAAAAGCCGGATTGCTGGGTCAAAAGGGCAAAAGCCATCGTTCCTGCAATAGACATAAAAAAAAGTATGATGATTTTCGTGCTGTTATGGTCGACAAAAAGAGCTCCTCGAAAAGAGCCTGAGACAAAACCGATAGAGGCGAACACAAGGATAAAGAACCGGGGATCGCCTATGGAGCAGATGGACATGGCGGCGCCGCAGGCCATTCCCCACCAGAATCCTCTGACCCAGTCATAACGAGTGGCGAGATAGACACAAAAAATAAGAATGAGCTCAGGCTTGAACTGGAAAAAAGGAATATGAATAATAAAGGATGACTGCAGTACTGCCAGCGCTATCAGAATGATCCATGTCACAAGCTGCATGAGCGTCTACTCCTCTTCCTGAATCTGCGCCTGCGCATCCTCTTGTTGATTCTCATCTTCTGAATCCCGGCGCGTGATGACAAAGACTTCTTCAAGCTTTCCAAAATTCACATCCGGCTTGACCTCGGCAAATTTGTATAATCTGAACTTTTCTTCAAAAACCTTGATGATTTCTCCAACCTTGACGCCTTTGGGATAAATCTGCCCTGTCCCGGACGTGATGAGAATATCTCCCGGCTTGATATCAGCCGTCTTGCGGATGTATTTCAGGATAAGAACATCGGTCGACTGTCCCTCAACGACCCCAAGGTCGCGGGTCCGCTGAACAATGACGCCGACGCGGGAGTTATTGTCATTGAGCAGCATGATCTTGCTCTCTTTCCGGCCGGATGTAAAAACAATCCCGACAACGCCTCCGTAAGAGACGACGGGATCCTTGCTCTCCACTCCATGAATCTCTCCTTTGTCGATAATAATGCTTTTATTCCAGTTTGTGGCATCTCTTCCGATGACGTTTGCTGTAACAAGATCATATTCGCCAAATGTTTCTTTCAGCTCCAAAAGGTCCCGAAGCCTTTTGTTTTCCAGCTTCAGCTCTTCCAGATAAACGAGGTCCGACTTAAGGCTTTCGACCTGATTTCTTAAATCCTTGTTCTCCTTTTTAACGCTCCCGATGTGGAAAAGCGCGGAAAACGTATCCCTGACCTTCACCGTCTTATCATTCACAAAGCTCATGACTGGAGAAAACAAGCGGATGAACGTCATGCGGGAAGAATGCTTCCAGCTGGAGGGGAGCAGAGTTATGATGAGAACGATGAGGACAAGATAAAATAAAAGACTTTTCTTTGAGCCACGCTCAGACACAGGCTATTCATTACCTTTTGCTAACGGCAACTTTTTTCAGAACATTAATTTCTTCAAGTATTTTCCCTGTTCCAAGAGCTACTGCGCTGAGCGGATCGTCAGCAACAGTAACGGGAAGGCCGGTCTCTTCGGAGAGAAGCTTATCCAGACCTTTCAGGAGCGCGCCTCCGCCGACAAGGATAAGGCCTTTGTTGACAAGGTCCGCCGAAAGTTCTGCCGGACATCTCTCCAGGGTAACGCGAACTGATTCAACAATAGTCGAGATCGGCTCCGCGATCGCCTCCCTGATCTCTTCTGAATTCACCGTGAGAGTTTTAGGAAGTCCGGCGACAAGATCTCTTCCTCTCACTTCCAGCGTCAGCTCCTCTTCAAGCGGATAGGCCGACCCGATCTTGATCTTGATATCTTCCGCTGTTCTCTCGCCAATCATAAGATTGTAGGTCCTTTTCATATACTGGACTATGGCATCATCCAGCTCATCTCCGCCCACTCTGGCTGATTCGCTCTGGACAATACCGGCAAGAGAAATAATCGCCACTTCCGTCGTTCCTCCGCCAATATCAATAACCATGTTTCCCGAAGGCTCATGGACCGGAAGGCCGACACCGATCGCGGCCGCCATTGGTTCCTTGACAAGGTGGACCTCGCGAGCCCCGGCATGGGTAGCCGAATCTTCGACAGCTCTCTTTTCGACTTCGGTAATTCCCGAAGGAACAGCGACAACGACCCTGGGCCTCGGCTTCATAATGCCTTTCCCGTGAACCTTCCTTATAAAATAGCGAAGCATGCTTTCAGTAATTTCAAAATCCGCGATCACTCCGTCCTTCAGGGGCCGGATGGCCTGTATGTTTCCAGGAGTCCTTCCAAGCATGTTTTTTGCGTCTTCCCCTACGGCTAAAACCTGATTTGTTCCTTCCTGAACAGCCACTACAGACGGCTCACACAGAACGATCCCTTTTCCCCTGACATAAACCAGCGTATTGGCCGTGCCAAGATCAATGCCAATATCTTTGGAAAAAAGGCCGAGAACCGAATCAAATATATTCAACATGCTCATTGCCTCCTATAAAAATAATCTCGCCTGTTTGTATGTTTTTATACTTCGAGCGAAATTAAGCTCATTATATATCATTCTTAAAAGAAAGTCTAATTTATAGTTAAATGTCTTGAAAATCAATATTTTTTTACCGCTAAAAACGTTATGTTTTCTCCGGCGTTTTCCGGAATGGAGAAAACAAAAAATGGAGCCCCACGGACTTACGTCCGTGGTACCTTGAAACCTGCCTTCGCCCTTCGGGCTTCGGGCGAGGTCTGTCCAGCACAGAATCCCTATTTGCGACATCTCGC
>JAFGJP010000068.1 GCA_016929035.1 Candidatus Auribacterota bacterium
AAAAGGCAATATATTTGTTATCAAGGATACGGTGAACAAGATAAAAAATTAAGAGAGCACTAATTGAATCAATACAAGCTTGAAATATTCTTATAGTAAAAAATGATTTACCAAAAGCATAAAATATCATAGCTAAAAAGTAGGGATAAAATGGTGCTCCAAAAAAGGGTTCCTTTCCTATAATATTCCCCTTCGAGATGTTTTGAGCCCATTCAATATAATATTCTGAATCCAGACCGGGATTAAGAGTATAGGCTGATTTTTTTACCAAGAGGATGTGAGACATTCTCAGGAATAGAGCGAGAAAAAATATAGATATAATGCAATACAAGAAAATTTGTTTTTCTTTTTTATCATGAATAATCATTGACTTAATAATAAAAAAATTCTGCTCAGAGGGCAATTAAAAGGAGAAGATAAATAACCCCCAGAAGCAGAATTTTTAAGGTAAATACTAATCGGGTCAAAAGTAAGTTGACATAGATGAATTATTATGTTTTAATAGATTCATGATAAAAAATGATGGTCGCAAACTTGATCATAAGACACTGGAAGAGATTCGCATCCGTGCAGTTCAACAAGTTCAGTCTGGCGAAAGTCCTGAGGTTGTTATTAGAACCCTTGGATTTAGCCGTACCTGTATTTATGAATGGCTTGCAAAATATCGACATGGCGGATGGCAAGCTCTTCGTGCTAAAAAGATATCTGGCCGTCCTCAAAAATTAACAGGAAAACAAATCCAATGGATTTATAGGACAGTCACCATGAAAGATCCTCGCCAATTGAAGTTTAAATTTGCTTTGTGGACAAGAAAAATGATCGGTATAGCTATAGATAATCAATTCGGGGTGAAATTAAGCCTTAGCTCCATTGGAAGACTATTAAAACAATTGGGATTAACCTATCAGAAACCCCTCTACAAGGCATTTCAACAAAATCCAGCATTAGTACAAAAATGGCTTCGACAAGAATTTCCCAAGATTAAAGCTTTAGCCAAGAAACAGAAAGCAGAAATTTATTTTTGTGATGAAGCAGCTGTTCAATCCAATTTTTACTCTGGCAAAACATGGTCGGCTAAAGGACAAACTCCTATTTTGAAATCAACAGGAGCAAGATTTGGACTACAAATGATCTCTGCTGTTACGTCCAAAGGATCTATGCGTTTTATGATTATAAAAGGAAGAAACTCCTCTAGGGTATTTGTTGAATTTTTAAAAAGACTGATATATAAAGCAAAACGCTCTATCTTTTTGATTGTTGATGGACATCCTATCCATAAAGCAGTCTTGGTTAAAAAATACGTTCAATCTTTAAAAGGAAAATTACGTTTGTTTTTTCTCCCTCCATACTCTCCAGAACTAAATCCTGATGAATGTGTATGGAATCATCTCAAAAATAATATGATGGGGAAGTCCTTTATTGCTGGACCTCAAGATATGAAAGAAAAAGTCTTCTCTTATCTTAAATCGTTACAAAAACAATCTTTGAAAATTATATCGTTCTTTCAAACTCCAACAACAAAATATGCGGCCTAATGTCAACATACTTTCGGCCTCATTAATAATTCAACAATATTATAATTCGAAAAACAAAAGGGAAGAGCGTTTGGCTACGGACCAAAAGGTTGGGGGTTCGACTCCTCCTGGGCACGCCATTTTTTCCTTT
Organism: Candidatus Auribacterota bacterium; assembly: GCA_016929035.1. Lineage (GTDB taxonomy): Bacteria > Auribacterota > JAFGBW01 > JAFGBW01 > JAFGJP01 > JAFGJP01. The sequence continues at coordinate 1,666 of JAFGJP010000068.1, forward strand.
TTAGAAATTTATTTTTTGATATACTTAAACCATATTCTTCCACCTACGAGGTGGAAGAATATGGTTTGTTTATGTTATAGGGAGGATTTATGGTTCAATACAGAAGACATTCTCTGGAAAATGGATATATTTATCATGTTTTTACTAAAACCATAGCCGGATTCAAAGTGTTTAATAATGATGATGAATTTTTACGCATTTTAAATACTATAACTTATTATCAGATAGAAAAGCCTTTAGTGAAGTTCCATAGGTATGAAGTTTTAAAAAAAGAAAACCTTAAAATAAAAAGAAAGGATTTGCATAGATCAAAAAGAAAAATAGTAGAGATAATTGCCTATTGCATTATGCCGACACATATCCATTTTGTCCTTAAACAGATTAAAAAAGGTGGCATATCTAAATTTATGGGACAGATTCTCAATAGCTATGCCCGTTATTTTAATATTAAGTATAAAAGGAAAGGGCCGCTCTGGGCCGGACGATTTAAAAGCGTTCTTGTTGAAACGGATGAACAACTTTTGCATCTAACACGCTATGTACATCTGAATCCTGTCACATCTTTTCTTGTCAATGATCCAAAAGACTGGAAATACAGTTCTCTCGCAGAATATATCACACATGGTGATAATCAAGAAAATCTATGTGATTTCAAGAACAATTTAGATATTCAACATTTATTTTACGAAAAGTTTGTAAACGACAGAATATCATATCAACGGGATTTGAAAAAGTTAGAAGAATTAGTTTTTGAATAACCATATTCTTCCACCTACGAGGTGGAAGAATATGGTTGATGTTTTTAGGGGATGTTGTATTTCCTGTGGAATGATGGCAGAATCGGTAAACTATGTTCAATGATGAATATTGGATGAGGAAAGCGGTCCAGGAGTCGCTCAAGGCTTTTGAAGAAGGAGAGGTGCCTGTTGGAGCGGTTATCATCAAAGGGAATAAAATCATCGCCAAGGCTTCCAATCAGGTCGAAAAGCTGGGAGACCCCACGGCCCATGCGGAGATGATAGCCATTACCCAGGCCTGTGAAAATCTGGGAGACTGGCGCCTGGACAAATGCAGCCTTTATGTGACAAAAGAGCCGTGCATCATGTGCGCCGGCGCCATAAGGAACGCCAGGATCCAGAATGTTTATTTCAGCATAAGGGATGAAAAGGAAGGCGCGTGCGGGTCCCGGTTTGATCTCCTGAGAGATGAGAAGCTGGGATTTTTTGCCAATGTCCGCTCAGGTCTTCTCGAGGACGATGTCCGTGATATCTTTTCACAGTTTTTCAAGAACCTTCGAAAAAGAAAGACTCTTTCCTGATGTTCAATACCCTTTTCTCTTCTTTCATTAGAGATAAATATTATATAATCTTTTTTCTCTTTTATTTTTCTTGACATTCTGGCATTATTTCATTATTTTAAAGACTTTTATTCAGAGGATATTTCAAATTTAACAGTCTGGTATTCAGGAGTATAGAAAGATGAAGCGGACATATCAGCCCAAAAGGCGCAAGCGTGCCAAGACCCACGGCTTCAGAAAAAGAATGAAGACAAAAGGCGGACGCAAGGTTCTGAAAAGCCGCAAACAAAAAGGAAGACACAAGCTTACGGTTTCTGGATGAAGCAGTATTCCCTTAAAAGGTATCAGAGACTCAGAAAAGAGAAAGAGTTCGAAGCTGTCTTTCGGAGTGGACAAACGTGGGAGAAAAAAGGGTTTTTTAAAGCCCGCTATAGAAAAAATGATCTTTCTTTTTCCCGTATCGGCATCAGCGTTTCAAAAAGAGCCGGGAATTCTGTTTTCAGGAATGCGCTTAAGCGTGTTGTCAGGGATTGGTTCCGGATGCATAAAAAGGAGTTTTCCTGCTCCTTTGACGTTGTTTTTGTTTTCAGTTCATGCATTTCAGGCTATTCCCCGGAGAGTATTCGGCAGTCTCTGGACCAGTTTTTAAGAGAACACCAGCAATGATAAAAAAAGCTGTTATTTTTCTCATTCGCTGTTACCAGAAAATACTATCACCGATTTTCGGCCGGTGCTGCCGGTTTCAGCCGACGTGTTCGCAGTATATGATCGAGGCAATAGAAAAAAAGGGATTGTGGAGAGGCATAGGTAAGGGCCTGTGGCGGATCCTTCGCTGCAACCCGTTTTCAAAAGGGGGATATGACCCCGTTGATGAGCGTGAGGATGGATAAGAGAACGATTACAGCCTTTATTATGATCTTCCTGGTGGCTTTCAGCTATCCCTATATTATGCAGAAGCTTTTTCCGCATCTTTCTCCGCCGCCTCCTGAAGAAGAAGTCATTACGGACGAAGAAAATGAGAAGCTTTCTAAAGAAGAGGCGGTCCAGTCCCCTGCACAGGAGCACGAAAAAGATTTGCCTCAGGAAAAAGAGGAATTCAGCCTGGAGACGTTTGAAGAGAAAAAGATTCCTCTGGCGATAGGAGATGTCAGCTTCACGTTTTCCAACCGCGGAGGAAGCATTTCATCCGTCGAGTTTTTAAAATACCAGACGTCGTTTGATTATTCTTCATCTGAAGAGTATGTCCTCGCGATTTCATCGATCGGGCGCTTTAGCGGGCTTGAGAATATGCAGTTCACCATCGAGGAGCAGACCGATACCCGTATTGTCTGGCAGTCGATCCTCAAAGAAGAGAACCTGAAAATAGAAAAAATCTTTGAAACAACGGACAAGGACTATCTCTATACAGTGCGCCTGAAGCTGACAAATCTCGGGCCGGAGAAGTTTTACATGGAGCGGGGACCGGTCATTGTTTCAGGTTCAATCATCACGCAGGAGAAAAAAAGGCGCTACGCTGTCGAAGAAGCAACAGCTCTGAGAGTCGATGACGAGATACAAAGAATACCCAAAAAAAAGATCGAAGGCGCTCTCTGGATGGATTCAAAATACAGATGGGTAGGCCTTCAGGAGCCGACCGTATGCTTTATTCTCATGAATAGGGATAAGGCCATAGACGGATGGGGCGTATCCAAGAAAATAGAGCTGATAAAAGGAAACGGAAAAGAAGAAAAAGGCGCCAGCGAAACAGAGATTATCACGACCATGGCCAAGCTTGAAGTGGCCGATATCCCTCCAGGAGACTCTGTGACTTATAATATGACCTTTTACGCGGGGCCGAAGCTTTATTACCACCTGGCCTCAATTGGAAATGATTTCAAAAGAATACTTGATTTCGGAAAAATGCTCGCACCCATCAGCCGGGGAATCATCTGGGGACTGAACAAGCTGTTCCATGTTTTTCACAACTACGGCATCTGTATTATCATTATCACGATAATCGTTAAAATCATCCTGTATCCTCTGACACATTCCAGCATGAAGTCCATGAAAAGGATGAAGGATCTGCAGCCGCATATGGAGGCTATACGGGAGCAGTACAAGGATGATCCGCAAAGGATGAACAGAGAGGTCCTTGCCCTTTACAAGAAGCATAAGGTCAATCCGGTCGGAGGCTGTTTTCCTATTTTTCTTCAGCTGCCCATTTTTATCGCTCTTTTCAAAACACTCAATAACGCTGTCGAGCTCAAAGGAGCCTCTTTTCTCTGGATAAAGGATCTGTCAGCTCCTGACACGATTTTCATGATAGGTTCTTTTCCGGTGAATGTCCTGCCTCTCATCATGGGTCTTACGCAGTTTATCAGCCAGAAGCAGACCGTAACCGATCAGAAACAGGCGCAGATGATGTATTTTATGACAGTGTTTTTTATGTTTATTTTCTATAATATGCCTTCAGGTCTTGTGCTTTACTGGCTCATCAGCAATGTTCTTTCAATCATCCAGCAGGGAATGATTAATAAAAAAACATAAAATAAAAAATCGCGGAAAAGCGGAAACAGGGAAACGGTTTTCAGCGATGCAAAAAGGAGGGAGTTATGGAAGAAAGAGTTAAGTTTGTCCTTGATGAGAAGGAAATCCCAACTCACTGGTATAATATATTAGCTGATTTGCCTGAACCGATGCCTCCTGTGCTGCATCCGGCGACAAAAAAACCTGTCGGGCCTGCTGATTTGGCGCCCCTTTTTCCCATGGAGCTTATCAAGCAGGAAGTCAGCACAGAGCGCTGGATAGAAATACCGGAAGAAGTTCGTGATATCTATAAAATGTGGAGGCCCACGATACTTTACCGCGCTAAAAGACTCGAAAAGGCTCTTGATACGCCGGCAAAAGTTTATTTCAAATATGAAGGGACAAGCCCTCCGGGAAGCCATAAGCCAAATACAGCGGTTGCCCAGGCTTACTATAATAAAAAAGAAGGGATTAAGCGGATTACGACAGAAACAGGAGCCGGGCAGTGGGGAAGCGCTCTTTCGTTTGCAGGCGCCTGCTTTGGCATTGAGATAAAAGTTTACATGGTCGCTGTCAGCTATCACCAGAAGCCCTATCGAAGGGTGATGATGGAAGTCTGGGGAGCAAAATGTATTCCCAGCCCCAGCAATGAAACGAAATCCGGAAGGGCGATGCTGAAAAAAGACCCGGATTGTCCTGGAAGCCTTGGTCTTGCTATCAGCGAAGCGGTCGAGGAAGCTGTCTCTCGCGACGATACCCATTATTCTCTCGGCAGCGTTCTTAATCACGTCCTTCTTCATCAGACCATTATCGGTCTTGAATCCAAAAAACAGATGGAGATGGCCGGCGTTTATCCGGATATCATTATCGGCTGTATCGGGGGCGGATCCAATTTTGCCGGCATGTATTTGCCGTTTGTCAAAGACAAGATCGACGGAACCAAGCCGGATCTTCGCGTGATCAACTGTGAGCCGGCCAGTTGCCCCACGCTCACAAAAGGCCCCTATGCCTATGATTATGGCGATGAAGCCGGCCTTACGCCTCTTCTGAAGATGTATACGCTTGGGCATGATTTTATGCCGCCTCCAGTTCATGCCGGCGGACTCCGTTACCATGGCATGGCTCCTATCATTTGTCATCTCTATAAGCTCGGGCTGGTTGAAGCCAGGGCTGAGCATCAGCTAGGAACGTTTAAGGCCGGAATTGATTTTGCCCGCAGCGAAGGCATCATCAGCGCTCCTGAAACAAATCATGCGATAAGAGTGACTATTGATGAAGCACTCAAATGCAAGGAGACAGGCGAGTCCAAGACAATCCTCCTGGCGCACAGCGGGCACGGGCATGTCGACATGGCTGCCTACGAAGCCTATTTAAGCGGCAAGCTTAAGGATTACGAATATCCGGAGGCGATGGTAAAGAAGTCGCTGGAGAAGCTTCCTCAAGTGTGAGTGTAATGGAAAAAGCTCTTCTTTCAGGAAATGAAGCCGTTGCTCTTGGTGCCTATGAAGCTGGCGTGCATGTGGTTACAGGATATCCAGGCACTCCCAGCTCAGAGATCATCCCGGCTCTTATTCCTTATAAAGAAGTCAACATCGAATGGTCTGTTAATGAGAAGGTTGCCCTTGAAGTGGCTATGGGCGCCTCTTTTTGCGGAGCGAGAAGTCTTGTCACAATGAAGCATGTGGGGGTCAATGTGGCCGCTGACCCCCTCATGACTCTTTCCTATACCGGGGTCAAAGGCGGGCTTGTCCTTGTGAGCGCTGATGACCCGGACTGCAACAGCAGTCAGAATGAGCAGGATAACCGCCATTATGCCAGATTCGCTAAGATCCCTATGCTAGAGCCTTCTGACAGCCAGGAAGCGAGAGACTTCACAAAAGAGGCCTTCCGCATCAGCGAAAAGTACCAGACCCCGGTCATGCTGAGAATCACCACGCGCATCTGTCATACAAAGACGCAGGTTGTTTTTGATAAAAAAAGAGATGAGAAAGCTGTTGAAGGGTTCAAAAAAGATCCGTCCTGCTTTGTCATGATACCGTCCTATGCTCGGAAAAAGCATGCGCATGTCGAGGAAAGGCATATTCAGCTTATAGAAGAGAGCGAGAGCTCCCGTCTCAATGTCATTGAAAAAGGTGAAAAGCCTGTCGGCATCATCACGTCAGGCGTTTCTTATCAGTATGTCAAGGAAGCGGCTGACAGCGAGTGGATCTTCAAGCTGGGGTTCAGCTATCCTTTACCTGAAAAAAAGCTTCGGGATTTTGCAGCCAAAATGGAAAAAGTCTATGTTGTTGAAGAGCTGGATCCCTTTCTGGAGGAAGAGCTGATCTATCTGGGCATCGATGTCGTCAGGCGGAGCGCGAAGTTTTACCTGGGTGAGCTAAGCACAGAAAAGACGATTGAGATCTTAGAAAAGCGGTTTCCAAAAGAACAAGAAACTATATTGCCTTTGCCGCATGCCCCGTCAAGACCGCCTGTTCTCTGCAAGGGATGCGCGCACAGAAGCGTTTTTTCAGTTCTGAAAAAAATGGATTATATCGTGACAGGGGACATCGGCTGCTATACTCTGGCAACGCTTCCTCCTTTGTCAGCCCTTGATACCTGTGTCTGCATGGGCGCGGGCGTGGGGCATGCGCAGGGATTTTTCAAGGCCAAAAAAGACCAGAGAACGGTGGCTGTTATCGGCGATTCCACGTTCATTCACTCCGGCATAGCGCCTCTTATCAATGCTGTCTATAATAAAAATCAGCTGACCGTTGTGATCCTGGATAACCGCACAACAGCCATGACCGGTGGACAGCCGCATCCAGGCGTGGATTATACAGTTCGAGGGGAAAAAACAACTGCTCTTGACTTTGAAGCATTGGGACGAGCCCTGAAGCTGGACACAGTACGCGTCGTTGATTCTTATAATCTTGAAGAGGTTGAGGAAAGCCTGATGGAAGCTGAACAAGCGAAAGGCGTTTCACTTATTGTTGCCCGGCGTGCCTGCGTTCTTTTAAAGAAAAGAGAAAAAATTTAAAAGTGAAAAAAATAAATAAAATAACTGCCAGCCGTGAAGGGACGCGAATAAACGCGAAGGAAAAAAAGCCAATGGATATTGTGATCTGCGGCGTCGGCGGGCAGGGAGTCGTGCTGGCTTCCAATGTCCTGGCGACGGCAGCCCTTCTTGAAGGGTTTGATGTCAAGGCAAGCGAAGTGCACGGCATGGCTCAAAGAGGCGGCTCAGTGCTCAGCCAGGTAAGGATTGGAGAGAAAGTCTATTCCCCGATGATTCCTAAAAAAAGTGCTCATATCGTGCTCAGCTTTGAGGAAATGGAAGTCTTGCGCTATTTGGATCTCTGCCGGGATGGTGCAACGGCGATCGTCAACAGAGAAAGGATCATCCCTCTTTCGGTTGAGCTGGGAGAGACGAAGTATCCGGAAGGTATCGATAATTTTTTAAAGGAAAGGAATTGTCATTATATCTCTGTCAATGGCATTGAGAACCTTAAACAGAAGAATTTTCCACCCAAAACCCTCAATATTTATCTTCTTTCCGTCGCTTCAAATCATATTCCTTTAAAAGAAGAACATTTTCTCAAGGCTATCGAGCTTTCTGTGCCGACAAAAACGATTGATGTCAATAAGCAGGTCTTCCTCTACGGACGGACGTTTTGAAGGTGTGCTGACACACAATGATTTTGATTTTAGCCATGAATGGATACGAAGCAACACGAAGAAAAAATTGTTAAAGTATTACAGGGGTAAGGTGTTAAAGAGTTAAAAATTTTGATATTTGGAAATTTGAATTTGTTTGTTTCGAATTTAGAGTTTAGGATTTCGGATTTTATTGATGT
>JAFGJP010000320.1 GCA_016929035.1 Candidatus Auribacterota bacterium
CCCAATATCGCGAAGATGCTTGGTATTGAAAAAAGCAAGTTAATCGGCTGGGAAGAAGGGATCGAGCCGGTCAAAGTTTTGCCGGGTCTTAAAGCTGTCAGTATATCGATGATACTAGAGCATAAAGACCAGCCTGTTATCTGGCGCGGTCCTTTGAAGATGCTGACAATAAAACAGTTTTTGAGTGATGTCAACTGGGGAGAGCTTGATTATCTTATCGTCGATTCTCCTCCAGGAACAGGAGATGAACCACTCAGCGTCTGTCAGCTCATTCCGGATATCAGCGGTGCAGTCATTGTAACAACGCCCCAGGATGTGGCGGTTTTGGATGCGAGGAAAAGCATTAATTTTGTCAAACAGCTGAATATCCCTGTTCTGGGTATCATTGAAAATATGAGCGGCTTTCTCTGTCCTCATTGTCATAAAGAAATCAATCTGTTTGGAACAGGGGGCGGCGAAAAGTCAGCGCACGATTTTAGCGTGCCGTTTCTGGGGCGCATACCGATTGAACCCGAGTTTGTCAAATTGGGGGATAAAGGAGAATCTTTTATCCAGTCTCAGAGGAATTCTCAGACGGCAAGGATCTTGAATGAGATTATTGACAATGTCACATCTCAGATGAAGAATGATGAATTCTAGAAAAGTCTGCAAATGGTATGATGTCTGTCCTCTCAAAAGGTTTTATCAGGAGGGGAGATTGGATAGAAAATGGATTGAAAACTATTGTCATGGTAGCTATAACGACTGCATAAGATATCAGAAGGAAGAAAAGGGCATTTATCATCCAGATAATATGATGCCAGACGGAACGATTAATAAGGGACTGCAATGAAAAAGAAAAACTATAAGTATATTTACGGACCTGTCCCGTCCTGGAGGCTGGGGAGCTCTTTGGGGATAGATCCGCTTTCGCAGAGTGAAAAGGTCTGCACATTTGACTGCACCTACTGTCAGATAGGCAAAACAAAATCTCTGACTGACGAAAGGCGAATATTCGTTCCCGTATCAGATCTTTTGGATGAATTAAAATCTCTGCCTCCGCTGGAGCTGGATTATATAACTTTTTCCGGCACCGGTGAGCCCACACTGGCGCTGAACCTGGGGGAGATGATAAAAGAAGTCAAAAAAATAAGGCCTGAAAAAGTTGCTGTTTTGACCAATTCGACCATGATGTCCATGGAAGATGTGCAGAAGGATCTTTTCTACGCGGATTTTGTCGCGGCCAAGCTGGATGCTGCCACGCAGAGTATTTTTGAAGATATTAACAAGCCGATGAAACATATTCGACTGGAAGACATTATTCAGTCGATAAAGACTTTCAGAAGCTGCTACATCGGAAAATTGGCCCTGCAGGTCATGTTCGTGGAACAGAACAAAACGCATGCCGCGGAAATAGCGAGGATAGTCAGAGAGATTAACGCCGATGAAATCCAGATCAATACCCCGCTCAGGCCAAGCCGAGTCAAGCCTTTATCCCAAAAGGAACTGGAGAAAGTTAAATCGTATTTCAAGGATATCAACGTCATATCGGTCTATGAGACTGAGAAAAAAAAGGTTGAACCGGTGAGCCGGGAAGAGACTTTGAAAAGACGGGGCAAGGTATAAAATATTATGAGAATCATTATCGTATCTTTAGTCATTTTTTTACTGGCCATTATTATGGCGATGGTGGGTCGAGGTGGAGGAAATTTTTATGTTCCGGTATTAATTGCCGCCGGAGCATCGATGAATGTAGCCGCAACAAGCGCGCAGTTGATTTTAATGATAACTGCTTTGGTAGCCACTTTCGTTTTTCATGCCTATAAGACTGTGGATTGGAAACTGGCATTGATCATAGATCCTCCTACGGATATTATGGCCTTTGTTGGCGGATATTATGCGCATTTTTTTTCAGGATGCTATTTGAAGATTCTTTTTTCTGTTCTTTTAGCCTTGTCGGCCTTTTTCATGTTCAGACCTGTTAAAGAACGCGCAGAAAATGGGAAAAGACGATTCGGTTATTGGACCCGTTCTTTTAACGGTTATCGTTACAATGTTAATCTATGGATGGCTATTCCTGTAACTGCCGGAGTGGGTTTTTTTGCCGGAATGCTGGGAATTTCAGGAGGCAGTTTTAAAATACCATTTATGGTGCTTGCCTGTGGAGTTCCCATGAGAATTGCGGTTGGAACATCATCTGCAATGGTCGCCGTTACAGCATTAATGGGATTTACCGGGCATGTGGTGGCAGGTGATTTCAGCTATGAATGGATTTTTCCTCTTGCTTGTGTTGCGGTTGCGGCAGGATTTATAGGCGGCAAAATTTCTGTTAAAGTCAATCCCGTCCGACTGAAACATATATTTGCTTATTCGACTCTGGCAGCATCCGTATTTATGATAGGCAATGCGGTTATGACATTATAAGGAGAAGTTATGAAAATATTCAGACAGATGCTCAAGTCAAAGATACACGGAGCAATCATCACGAAAAAAGAACTTTATTACGGGGGAAGCATCGGTATTGATAGAGCCCTTTTACTGAAAGGCGACATGCTCCCCGGAGAAAAAGTGCAGGTTTTGAACTTTAACAACGGCCAGCGATTCGAGACTTATATTATTGAGGAGAAGGAAAATTCAGGGACTATTGCCTTATACGGGCCGGCGGCCAGAATGGCTGAGGTCGGCGATAAAATATGCGTTATTTCCTATGCTTTTGTGGACAGTCAGGAAGCCCACAAACTGAACCCCCGGGTTGTTACTGTCACAGAAGGGAATAGAATCAGATGAAAACACATTTAGCCTGCATCCCTTGTTTTTTCAGACAAATTTTGGAAGGCGCCAGGTATGCCGGGATTAGCCCCCAACTGCAGAAGAAGGTCATGGATGAGTTTGCGAGAGCTATACCGCAGGTATCTCTTCGGTCTTCTCCTCCTGAGATAGCGCTTATCGGCTACGGCATCTTGAAAAAGGTCAATGCGGACAGGGATCCATATAAAGCGATTAAGCAAAAAAGCAATCGGCTGGCTCTTAAGCTTTACAGAAAATTGAAAAGAAAAGCCGAGCATTCCAAAGACAGGCTTCTCAAAGCCGTTGAGCTGGCCATTGCCGGCAACATCATCGATTTTGGGGCGAAAAATAATCTCGATATTAATGACGAGTTGAAAAAAATCCTTTCAAAAGAAGAAACATTTGTCAGCAGAAGAAAGTTGTTCCATTACAGGTCGTTTAAAAAAGTGCTGAAGAAATCAAAGACGATTCTCTATCTGGCTGACAATGCGGGCGAGATCGTTTTTGACAGAATACTGATAGAAGAGATAAAAAGAATATATCCTGAAAAAGTTATTTATGTATCGGTTAAAGACAAACCAGTCATCAATGACGCGTTAATGGAAGACGCTCTTTTTTGCGGAGTCGATAAAACGGCCCTGTTGATATCCAATGGGGCTGACGCGCCGGGCACGATACTACCGCTCTGCTCAAAAGAGTTTAAAAGGATCTACATGAAAGCGGACATGATCATCAGCAAAGGGCAGGGCAACTTTGAATCCTTATCAAGGGCAAGGAAACATATATTTTTCCTTTTCATGGTCAAATGCCCGGTCGTGGCCGAAGAGACCGGGCGCCGTCTCGGCGATATCGTTTTACTGGACAATCGGGAAAATGGACCCTTTAGAAATTAAAAAATATCCGGAAAAAGTATTGCGTAAAAAGAGCAAGCTTTTAGTTGAGGTAACAGCTGAAGAAAAAGCTCTTTTTGAGCAGATGCTTTTTACCATGAAGTACTTTTCCGGTATTGGCCTGGCCGCGCCGCAGATAGGTATCCTTAAAGAAATGATTGTCGCTGAAGTGGACAGAGACATCATCAGGCTGGCGAATCCGGAAGTCATCGACATAGAGGATTCTGACCAAATGGTCGAAGGATGTTTAAGCATTCCTGATGTCAGTGTGGATATCGAAAGACCTTATAAAGTCACCTTGAAAGGTTTGAATGAGGATGGAAAGATCATCGAAGTAAAAGCAGAAGGCCTTTTGGCCAGGGTCCTGCTGCATGAAATAGATCACCTTAAAGGAAAGCTTATTATTGATTACATGCCTCTTTCGGATATATTGCGGTTTGCAAAAAAACGGAGGTCCGGCAAACATGCCAACTTATGAATATCTTTGTGAAAACTGCGGTCATCGGTTTGAGAAATTCCAGAAAATGACAGACAATCCGCTTAAAGAATGCCCTGAATGCGGTAAAAAAGTCAAAAGGCTAATCGGAACAGGGATGGGCTTTATTTTTAAAGGAACAGGATTTTACGCAACAGATTACAGAAATAGCGGTTTTTCCGGCAAGACCTGCTGCGGGAGAAATGAAAGATGCGAAAAGCCGCCCTGTTCAGACGACGGTACCTGCAAGAGGTAAGTTGAAAAGAATTATTTGCTTCATTTTTTTATTTGTCTTTTTATTTTTTACACCTTGTTTTGCCAAGGATGTTATCATGACCGTTATTTATAATAATGTGCCTTACAACCAAGAGCTCACCACAGCCTGGGGAATGTCCTGCTTAATAGAGGGGTTGGAGAAAACCATTCTTTTTGATACAGGAGGGGACGGGGCTGTTTTATTGGCGAATATGGCGAAACTGGGGATCGATCCGATGACAATCGATACAGTGGTGCTGTCGCACATCCATTCTGACCACACAGGCGGGCTCTGGGATTTGTTGGAGAAAAACAGCCGGGTCATCGTGTATGTTCTCGAATCGTTTCCGAAGGATTTTAAAAATAGAGTGGAACACCTTTGTGGAAAAGTCATTTCTGTTCGTGAACCGATAGAAATAGGTAAAGATGTCTGGTCTACCGGCGAGCTTGGCGCATGGATGAAAGAACAGTCTCTGGTTATTGATACAAAAAAGGGGCTGATTATTATTACCGGTTGTGCTCATCCGGGAATAGTGGATATTGTCAAATTTACCAGGGAGCATTTTCAGCAGGATGTATATCTGGTATTTGGAGGATTTCATCTTATGGCCTATAGTGAAAGGCAGGTTACAGGAATCATCAGCGATTTGAAAAAAATGGGGGTTGGGAAGGTTGGGCCATCGCACTGCACCGGAGAGAAGCAGATAGACATGTTCAGGAACGCCTGGGGGAAAGATTTTATTGAACTGGGCTGCGGAGCGAAACTAGAAATCAATACAATAGAACCCAAGGAGAAAGAATGAATAACATAAAAAAAGTTATTTCAATAGGTTGTTCCGGTTGTGGTGCATTAGCTGCGCTGATGGTGAAAAAGTTAAACCCCTCTTTGGAAGTCACTATTATTCGAGAGCCGCAGGAAAAGGGTTTATTGACGAGATGCGCAACGCCTTATATTTGTTGTGGCGATGTCATGGTAGATCCTTCCTATAAGGATGATAACATTTTTACAGGAATAGGAATAAAATTGGTCAATGATTCAGCTGTAAGGATAGATAGAGAAAAAAAAGCAGTTATGACAGCTGATGGGAATATGCATCTTTACGATAAACTTATTTTAGCTGTCGGTGCGAAGCCTGATATGCCTCTTATTCCAGGAATCAAGTTGCCAGGAGTCTTTACTCTTCGAACAAGCAGTGATGCTGTTAATATTCTCAACTGGATAAATTCCAGACGGGTGAGAAGCGTCGTCCTTGTGGGTGCTGGTGCAATAGGCATTGAGAAGGCTTATTTGCTTTCTCGTCAGGGAGTAAAAGTTATAGTTGTAGAAATGTTTGGACACATCATGTCAAATGTTCTGGATTCGGATATGGCCAAAGAAGTACAGAGCTATATAGAAGCAAAAGGAGTCCAGCTTAAGTTAAATCAGAAAGTAGTGGCGATTAATGGAAAAGATTGCGTTGAAAATGTCACCTTGTCCTCAGGTGAAAATATTAAAGCTGACATGGTTGTTGTCTCTACAGGCGCACGTTGCAATATTCAATTGGCCAGGGATGCCGGACTGGAACTGGGCAAGCTTGGTTTAATGGTTAACAGATTTTTGCAGACTTCAGACAATAATATCTATGCCGGCGGGGATCTTATCGAATACCAGAATCATATTACAGGGAAACCGTCGCTTGGTCAGTTGCGTCCCAATGCCGTGATTGCCGGCAGGGTTATAGCCAAGAATATTTTGGGCTTTAACATAGAATTTCCGCCTTTCATCAATGCTTTTTGTACGAAATTTTTTGATAAATCCATCGCAGGGGCAGGTCTCACCGAACTGGAGGCTAAAAAGGAAGATATCGAAATCATTACAGCAAAGGAGAGATCTTTCAGCAAGCATTCTATGATGCAGGGAAAAAAACCTTATGTTGTCAAGTTATTATTCAATAGAAGAAATCAGAAATTAATTGGTGGGCAGATTGTGAGTGACACTGAAAATCCGGTTAAATATATTGATGTTATAGCATTGGCTATAAGGTGTGGTTTGGGGGTTTTGGATTTGACGACATTGAGGTGTGCTGGACAGCCGGAAATGTCTCCTGACCCTGGAAAAGAACCGATAGCTTTAGCGGCTGAGAGCGCATTTGAGAAGATTTTCGTCAATGAATATGCTTACGATAAACAGGATAAAGAAGTGGTTCAGAAGACATGAGCATAAATTTATTATAGATATTTTTATCAAAAAGGTTATTGACATATTTTTTTATCCGATGATATTATCATATTCTTATATAAGAATATGATAATATAAAGGAGAAGAACATGGATATAAGCGACTATCGGAGATTTTCTGATTTTTTCAATGCGCTTTCTCATCCGATTCGCGTTGAAATCGTTTTAGAGTTACTGGATGGAAAAAAATGTGTTACGGACATAGGTGAGCTGCTGGGAGTAAGGCAGCCAAATGTTTCTCAGCATCTGGCTGTTTTAAAGTCTAATAATATTGTTGATTGGCATCAGGAAGGAAAAATGAAATGTTATTTTTTAAAAAATCCTGAGCGGATGAGAAACATTTTAAAAGTGTTGAAAAAATAGAGAATTCGTTAGTTTAAGGAAGATTGAGTTAAAGCGAAAAATAGAAAAGCAGGAAATATAATATGCAGGTATTAATTATCTTTAATCGTAATCCTTACGACGGAACAGATGTAACCTGGAACGGATTGCGTCTGGTAGAAAAATTACTTGATTTAAAACTGGAAGTGAGGCTTTTTTTAATGAATGATTCAGTGGATATGGCCAGAGATGTCTGCAGGCCGCCTGAAGGATTTTTTGATTTAGGTAAAATGCTTAAAGATTTAATAGCTAAATCCGTGCCGGTTAAGGTTTGCGGTACCTGTATGGTTAGA